>JAVCCS010000023.1 GCA_030765365.1 Candidatus Theseobacter exili | reverse complement strand
CTCCAAGAAATACTTCTGCACCATGTAAATCCTGAGCGTTTGCATGAATGTATCCATGCTCAACTTTAATATTAACACCCATTTGAAGAAGCCCTTTTAAATGAAGGTCGATAGGCCTGGGGCCAATAACACATCCTCCCGGCATCGAAACCTTGGCTTTCCCAAGTCTTCCTAGAAGAGGGCCAAGTACACATATAGATGCACGCATTGTTTTAACAAGATCATATGGGGCAATCTCATGCTTAATGCCTGTTGCGTTAACACGTACGGTTGAATTATCTCTTTCGACTTCAAGACCAAGGGCTTGAAGTATAGAAATCATAGTGCGAATATCTCTAAGATTTGGAACGTTATGAATTATGGTTTCACCCTTGCAGAGTATGGTGGCAGCAAGGATGGGAAGTGCAGCATTTTTTGCACCGCTCAAACATACTTCTCCTTTAAGAGGAACGTTACCCTCTAAAACCATTTTGTCCATAAAACATCCTTTCCCTATCGACTATTAACAAAATAAATTAGTTCTAGAATTATGAGTGAAACCAGTTGCTAATTCTTAAATTGAATATTTATTAACTAAATTTAAATCCTTTTACTGTATCTTCGAAAAGACAATAACTCTGACTTTGCCCGTTAAATCGTTAATGACAGGATCAGTTCGCAATCCTGCAGCAGGTGCAATATTTGTCTTTATTTCTTCAGCTTGTCCATAATCTCCTATTTCTAGAAACAGCTTTCCCTTTTCTTTCAAGAGCTTTGAACTTTCATAAATGATTTGCCTGATAATGGAAAGTCCATCTTCCCCGCTAAATAGCGCTTCAGAAGGTTCGTGTTCGATAATCTCTTTAGGTAATAATGCGTTAGAACGAATATATGGAGGATTTGAGTAAATTGCATCAAATCTTTTGTTTTCTTTAAGTAGTACGTCCCAACTGTCATGAAAGTAGTTAATTTGATTGGAAACATTATGTTCTTTGGAATTTACTAGAGTGCATTTATATGCTACTTCAGAGATGTCGAATCCTTCAATTTGAATATTCTTTCCAGAAAGAGCCAGTGCAATAGAAATATTTCCCGTGCCATATCCTATTTCCATTAATCTTACATCGCGAACAGGTGAAAGATTTTTGTGCCAGTCAAGGATTGATTCAAGAAGAGTTTCAGTTTCTGGTCTCGGAATGAAAACGCCTGGAAAAACTTCAAGCTTTAATCCATAGAAATAGGCGTATCCAGTGATGTATTGTGTAGGTTCACCTAAAATACGTCGATGTATACGGTTTTCATACTGTTGTTTTTGGATTTCTGAAAGAGTGTTGTTAACATAAAGATAAAGCTCATTTCCGTGGATCTTAACAATATCTTCAATAAGAAGCTCAGCTTCACATCTGGGACTTGCAAGACTTGCCTGTTGAAACTTGTCGTGTGCTTTATTGATTTCCTCAATAATCGTTGATTGCGTTTTCATAGCTTGCTCATTTTGTCGGCCCAGGCAGCCATAAGAGCTGTGATAAAATCATTTAAGTTACCTTCGAGAATCTCTTGTAATTTATATAAGGTTAAGTTGATTCTGTGATCTGTGACCCTGTTCTGAGGATAATTATATGTCCTGATCTTTTCGCTTCTGTCTCCGGATCCTACTTGAACCTTTCTGTTTTGTGCAATTTGAGAAGCAGCTTCCCTCTCCATTTTTTCTTTTACGCGAGCGCGTAAGACACGCATTGCTTTTGCTTTGTTTTTATGTTGTGATTTTTCATCCTGACAAGATACAACTATTCCGGTTGGCAAGTGTGTGATGCGTACAGCAGAATCTGTTGTGTTAACATGCTGCCCTCCAGGACCGGAAGATCTAAAAACATCGATTCGCAGTTCTTTGGGATCTATAGATACTTCAACTTCTTTAGCTTCAGGAAGAACTGCTACTGTAACAGCGGATGTATGTATTCGTCCTGATGATTCTGTTTGTGGTACTCGCTGAACTCTATGCGTGCCGCTTTCGTGACGTAATTTTCTGTAAACATCTTTACCAAGCACAGAGAAAATCACTTCTTTAAGTCCGCCTGTTCCTGTAGGATTTGAACTTAGATTTTCAGTTTTCCATCCAACTGATTCTGCATAATGGGTATACATCCTGTAAAGTTCAGATGAAAAAAGAGCCGCTTCTTCTCCTCCTGTTCCTGCCCGAATTTCCATAATTATATTACGATCGTCGTTTTTATCGCGTGGAGCAAGAATAGATCTTATTTCATTTTCCAGGTTTTCTTTATTATTTATTAACTCAGCAAGTTCTTTTCCAAGAAACTCAATCATTTCTTCTTCAGTATTATCATGAAGCATAACCTGAGTTTCTTCGATTTCCCCCAAAATCTTTTTATATTTAACGTAAAGACATAGAACTTCTGATACATCACTGTGCTCTTTAGCATATTGCTGATATAAAGATCGATTGGAAAGAATATCAGGATCGCTTAGTAGTTTTTCAAGTTCATTTAGGCGTTCGCTGAGTTTATCGAGTTTTTCAAACATGAACGATTATCCGTGATTGAGCAGTAATATATAAATAGCTTAAGCCAATATCAGAAAACAGTAGTACAAAGCTCAAGAAAACTATTTCTTGTTATATTTTTTCTTGAACCGTTCTACACGTCCTGATGTATCGATGAATTTTTGTTTTCCAGTAAATAAAGGATGGCATTTGGAACATATGCCAACTTTTATGTTTTCACGTGTTGAACGTGTGTGGATTACTTCACCGCAGGCACAAGTAATAGTAGTTTCTTTGTATTCTGGATGGATATCTTTTTTCATCCGTCTCAGACTCCTTTAGTTAATTAAATAAACAGTATATAGTACAAAATCTAATATTTTTTATCAAAAAGTCTCGATAAGTTAACATAAGCTTAAAAAGGACGCAACTGAAAAATTCTTACTGATTCATTGTAAACAGAAATTCAGCATTAAGCTTTGTCTTTTTCAGCCTTTCAACAAGTAATTCCATGGCTTCAATAGGCTGCATTGAACTCAATGCTTTTCTGAGAATCCAGATTTTACTAAGTTCGTCCGGATGAAGAAGAAGTTCTTCGCGCCTTGTGCCTGATTTTGCAATATCCATAGCTGGATAGATCCGTTTATCAACCAGGCGCCTGTCCAGATTCATTTCCATGTTACCGGTTCCTTTAAATTCTTCAAAAATAACCTCGTCCATGCGACTACCTGTATCAATAAGCGCAGTGGCTAGAATTGTAAGGCTTCCACCTTCTTCCACATTTCGTGCAGCACCAAAAAAACGTTTAGGTTTGTGTAGTGCATTGGAGTCAACACCGCCGGAAAGAATTTTTCCACTATGAGGTTCCATGATATTATATGCTCTTGCAAGTCTGGTTATACTATCTAGGAGGATTACTACATCTTTACCATACTCCACAAGTCTTCTAGCTTTTTCAATCACAATTTCTGCTACCTGAATATGCCTTTCAGGTTGTTCATCAAATGTTGAACTAATTACCTCTCCTTTGACAGAGCGTACCATGTCAGTTACTTCTTCAGGCCGTTCATCTATCAGAAGAACTATAAGAACAGCATCAGGTGAGTTTTGTGTTATGCTGTTTGCGATTTTCTGAAGAAGAATAGTTTTTCCTGTTCTTGGCGGTGCAACAATCAGACCTCTTTGTCCTTTGCCAACAGGAGTTAGTAAATCCATAACACGCATCGAAACCTCTTTGGGTTCTGTTTCGAGAATAAATCTTTTTTCTGGATACAATGGAGTCAGGTTGTCGAAATGTATTCTTTCCCTTGCTTTCATTGGATTTTCTTTGTTGATGGCTTCTACCCGAAGTAATGCAAAATAACGTTCCTTGTCTTTGGGAGGTCTTATCTGACCTGAAACTGTGTCCCCTGTTTTTAGGTCGAATTTCCGTATCTGAGAGGGTGAAACGTATATGTCTTCAGGACATGGCAGATAATTGTAGTTCGGTGATCTTAGAAAGCCAAAACCGTCCGGTAGGATTTCAATAACTCCTTCCCCAAACATTAGACCATTGCATGATGCGTTTACTTTGAGAATTTCAAAAATCAATTCGTGTTTCTTAAGACTGCCTGTTTGAATTAAGTTAAATTCAGAAGCAAGCTTTTTAAGTTCTGCTATTGTCTTGTTTTGAAGCTCAACAATATCCAACTTAACGCCATCTTTTCGGCCATTCTCGTTTGAATGTCCTTCAGTTTTTTGCGGATTGGTTTTACTTAAACCAGGTTTTGTTGAGGTGTGATTCCTTCCCCTTGTTTCTTCCATGATATTGCCCTTCCTTTTACCTGTTTCCTTTAAGATTGTCTTTAATCTTTAAGGAGTTTTTGCCAAAGTTTATAAATTTTTGTTTTAAGTTCTTCTGAAGAACCATTGTTTTCTATAATATAATCTGCAGATGTTTTTGCCTTATCAGGAGATATCTGGTAAGACATCCTCTGTATAATATCCTGTTCACTTAATCCTGAACTAAGGCTTCGCTTAATCCTTATATTAGAATCTGAGGTTATCAAAATAATTTCATCAAATAAATTTTCCATAGAAGTTTCAAACAATAAAGGAACTTCTATGACCATAACAGAATTGGTATCGTTTTTTCTGTAATTCTGAATGATTTCAGATATCATTTTTCGAATTTGCGGGTGTACAATATTTTCCAATGATTGCAGTTTGTGATGTTTCTGAAAGACTATTGAACCCAATTTATTTCTGTCAACGGCTCCTTCCGATGTAAAAACTTCTTTCCCAAAGAGGTTTCTAATGCAGTTCTTTATTAATGAATCTTCAAGTACAGAATGTGCGAGACTATCTGCGTCGATTACATTTGCACCAAATTCACGTAAAAACTGTCTAGCAAGACTCTTCCCGCTAGCAATTCCACCTGTCAAGCCAAGAACCATCACTTGCTATTTTTACCTTTTTTCCCCATGTTTTGGATTTTCAGGCATTGTACAGCCATTTTCGATTCCTTTACAGCCAAGTATTGGTTGCCTGTTTTTTTATAATATGAAGCCAGACCGTAGTGAGATGTTCCCTCATTAGGGTTAATTTTAACAGCTTTATTCAATATTTCAAAAGCTTCCGTCAAAGCACCCTTCTTTAAAAGTGCTATACCTTTTTTTGATAATCTTTGAGCTTTCTCAATATCTCCTGGACTGATTACACGGAAGATTCTGTACTTACCGTTACCAAAGACGAGATGAAACCATCTGAGGTTATTATAATCAGCCTCAAAGTGTTTTGCCGCTACATTTTTAGATGCATCCTTAAGTCCAGCAATATATCTCCATGAAAAAACTGACTTGGCGTCATATGTTCCCCTAGTGAAAACGAAATAGTTGACACCATGATTTAAACAATAACGATAAAAGGGATATTCTCCTTCTGAAAAAAGAGTTCTTGTATATGCTTGAGTTCTCTCTCTCATATCCAGTGATTCGAATTTTGGATGGAGAACAATGTTCCTTTCTGTATAAGTTAGTATATATGGTGAAAGATCGAAGTTAGCCAGGAATACGGCATCAGTTTCTGTATTTTGATTTATCCAAGATGATAGATTCCTTAATTGTTCATACGGAACAGGTCTTCCCCAATTGCTCACTTTTAAACATGTCTTTGACGCTTCTGCAAAAATTAACAGGACTACATAAACAATAGCCAAGGATCTTATGGTCCTGGAAGTGCCTGAGAGATGAATAAAATGGCCAAACAGAGCTGAGAAAAAGAAGATACAAAATACTTCAAGTCTCACAAATAATAAATACAACATAAACCAGAAAACTAGCAAAAACAAGAAAAATATTTGTTGCGGAGCTGCTTTTTTCTTAAATATATTGCGAAAATAAAGGGAAAGAGGCCAAAAAGAGAGCATAAGTATTAAAATCATTCGATAAAAAGGAAATGGTTTAAAAAATGTATTTAATGGTGAATGGAGGGCAGGGACCCATAGAATTCGAGCATCAAATGAAAGTAGTGATGGATCTAACGGCTTTTTATTAAGGAACTGAAGCTTTGCCATGAACAATGAGCCGAAATGACTGTAATTGTCTCCATACAAAGTAAGTAGTAAAAGTCCAGTAAATAAAGTCGCAAAAAGCAAAATAAGGAAAGACTTTGCTTTCCATACTGATGAAATGTTTTTAAAAAGCATTCCTGTGATAATTAGCGAAAGCAAACCAAGCATTGCTGGTGAAAATGCAAAAAGATGGTCCTTCAAATATGGGTTTATAAAGCATAGCACCAGAAGTAAGCAGTAGTTTGATAATAGATGTTTTATTGGAATATTGCGAGGTGCTAAAAAGAAAAGGCCTAAGACAATACTGATTAAATACATCTGTGTCCCGTCCCATAGTATGGTAGCCAGACCTACACATATTGAGCTAATTATAATTTCCAGACTATGTTGCGTTCTTTCTTTTAACGAGGATAAAATAAACGCAGCATGAAAGAATATGAAAGGTAAAGCAAAATTTTCTCTGGAAAATTCTTGGCCAGTAGATCGAAGCACTGATGATATTGAAACAGCATAAAGGAGGCAGGAAAGCAATGCTCCTATACGATTAGCACCGAGTTTGCGGGTGAATATGTAAAGTGCGAATATGCCAAGTGAAAAAAACAAGGGTACGCAAAGTCTAAAAAAAGCCTCAAACGATATTATTTCAGGGGACATAAAACGGTATATGTAAGCTAGAAAAAGACCTCCTCCAACAGTTAGTTTGCTAAAGACTGGCAGCCCTTCTGGATATTGTGCAGCAATATCAATTGAAGGCACTGGGTCACCATTGGCTATCATGGATGCATATCTGAAGTGAAGAGCACTTTCAGATGTGAAAGGGATATTTCCATAGCTGCCACTGAAATAGCCGGTAATCTGTAAGCGAATGAAAACAGCTATAGACCATATACATATTAATAAAAGAATTACTGCAATTTTTTGTGTTCTTTCAGCCATATTATAATTACCTTTCATTCAACAGCTAGTCAACTTATAACTAAATTTCTTCCCAACAGTTTCCAATTTTGAGATTGACCGCAAGTTTTACACGTAAGTCAGTAACATTTTCCATTTCTCTGCGAACTTCTTCCTGAAACAGGATTATTTCAGATCGTGGGACTTCGAAAATAAGTTCGTCATGTATTTGAAGCAGAAGATTGACTCCGTTATTTGACTTATTAACAATACTGTGGATTTTTATCATTGCTTTCTTTATAAGCTCAGCTGCTGTTCCCTGTATTGGTGTGTTAATTGCAATTCGTTCAGCATGTTGCCGTACCGATTGATTTTTATTGTTAATAGAGGGCAAAAAACGCTTCCTGCCATACAGGGTTTCTATATAGCCTTTTTTGCGAGCTTTAGTTAAAGTATTATCAATAAAAATTGATACTCCCGGTAGTTTCCTGAAGTAATTATCTATAAAAATTCTTGCTTCATTAAATGACATATCAAGTTCTTTTGCCAATCCGAAAGAACTCATGCCGTAAATTATTCCAAAATTGATAGTTTTAGCTCTGGAACGCATAGCTTTATCGACTTGTTCTGGGTCAATATCATATATGATAGCAGCGGTTGTTTGATGAATATCCTTTTCCTTTTCAAAGGCAGCTAATAAAGTTTTATCTTTAGAGAAATGTGCAAGAATTCGTAATTCAATTTGAGAATAGTCAGCGGAAAGAAGTACATTTCCACGATTGCTTGTTACAAAAGCTCCCCGAATTTTTCTGCCAGTTACTGATTTGATTGGAATATTTTGAAGATTAGGATTTATGCTTGAAAGTCTACCTGTTGCGGTTGCACATTGACTGAATGTTGTGTGTATTTTTCCGGAATCAATATTTATAAGTTTAGGAAGTGCATCAATATAGGTTGATCGAAGCTTTTCAAGATGCCTGTATTCAAGCAGTAAATTAGGCAATGGATGAATCTTGCCGAGTTCCTTAAGAACTGATGCGTCAGTAGAAAATCCTGTTTTGGTTTTTTTTATTGGACTAAGGCCTATTTCCTCAAAAAGTATTCTGGACAATTCTTTTTGAGAATTTATATTGAAGTGTGATCCTGACAGTATCTCTATATCTGTTTTGATAGTCTTAAGCTGATCATGAACAGTTCTTGATAACGATTCTAATACTTCAGGTCTGACTTTGATACCTGTGGTTTCCATATTTGCCAGAACTGGGATTAAAGGCATTTCCAGGTGAGAAAAAAGATCAGCTAGGTTCCCTTCATTTAGTCGGCTTGCAATTGCATCTTTCATTTTATAAACTAATTCACATTCCTTACATTTGACCATCCATTGTTGAGGTGCATTAGATAAATTTAGATTTGGCGACTCTTCAAGATATTTAAAGGAAAGTTCGCTAATTGTTTTTGGTGGAAGATCTGGTGAAAGCAAGTGGGATGCAATCATAATGTCAAATTCTAATCCAGCTATATTTATTCCATGCTTATTCAATAACACAAAAATAGTTTTAAGATCATATCCAATTTTTTTTACTGAAGGATTGTTCAGGATGTTCTTTATATGACTTTTGGATAACTCTGCTAAAGGGAAAAAGACAGTTGAATTTGCCGATCCTGTTGATAGGGCAATACCTTCGACGATTCTTTCGTAAAAAGAACCTTGTATTGAGATTGCAATAGAAACAACTTGTGCAGACAAAAGCCAGCCAGGCATAGAATCGCCATTTTCAACCTTTGTATAGCTGTATTCTGCTTTTTTCTTATTAGGTAGATATCTTATGAAATCGTGAAATTCAAGTTCCTTATAAAGACTCCTGAGTGCTTCAGTATCAGGTGGTATTAATTGGCATTCTTCAAAAGAAATATTCATATCAACATTTGTTCGTATAACGGTAAGAGAAAGGCTCATTAAGGCACTTTCTTCATTTTTTCTTAACTTCTCTCGAATAGAGTCGCTTTTAACCTGCTCCAGCGAAGAAAATATACTGTCTATATCACCGAATTGTTGAAGCAATGCGGAAGCAGTTTTATTGCCAACACCAGGGACCCCAGGAATGCCGTCTGAAGCGTCGCCGGCTAATGCTAAAAGATTGGGTATTTGTTTCGGAGGTATTCCGAATTTATCGATAACATCTTTTGAGAATAAAATGCGCTCATCTTTTCCGCCAGAAACAATGTGCACTTTGTCGTTTACTAATTGAAGAAGGTCTTTATCCGGGCTGAAAATCAGTATGTCGAAATTGTTGTCTGCAGCACGTGTTGAGAGTGTTCCTATGACATCATCCGCTTCAAAGCCCGCTTTTTCATATATCATGTATTTGTGAGCTTTAAGTACATCTTTTAGACGAGGAATTTGCGGTATCAAGTCCTCTGGCATAGGCTTTCTATGGGCTTTATATTCTTCAAATATTTCGTTCCGGAATGTTGGCCCTTTTGTATCGAATACTATAGCAAGATGACTAGGGGAATAGTTCCTTAATATTTTTTGCAGCATTTTTAAAAAACCAAAGATTGCGTTCGTTGGCTCATTTTTGGAATTTGTTAAATGACTAACCGCGTAAAATGCACGGTACAGGTACGAGGAGCCGTCAAGTATAGCTAGCATATTTTGATTGGGTTTTTTCATGTATTTCTCGAAGGGAATAGATAGCATGAATGTTTATAAAATGATTTCTAATATTATACAATTATTAAGATCAATACCAGAAATAAAGAAGGCCGGTTTAAAAAACCGGCCTTCTTTATGTGTATCTACAAGTTGTAGTATATTATTCAACTT
Organism: Candidatus Theseobacter exili; assembly: GCA_030765365.1. Lineage (GTDB taxonomy): Bacteria > Auribacterota > JACPWU01 > Theseobacterales > Theseobacteraceae > Theseobacter > Theseobacter exili. Next base: position 19,746 of record JAVCCS010000023.1, on the reverse strand, counting down.
CAATTAGTCTTTCGCCTGTTGGTGTAATTAATTCAGCAGAAACAAAGATCAAGAGGTTTCTTTTAACTTTGTATTCAGCCTTTTTCTTGAATGCATATCCTATTATCGGAAGGTCGCCAAGAAAAGGTATTTTGTCATTTTGAAGTGTTTGTTCTTCACGAATCATTCCGCCGAGTACAACGGTTTCTCCATCGTTAATAATAACACTGGTTGTTACATTCCGAGTTGAAAACAATGGTTGATAAATTGGGTAACTTCCAAGTGTTGAAGTTACACCGTAATTGAGCCATGTTACAAGTTCGCTAACTTCCGGAATGATTGTAAGGTTGATTGTTTTCTTGTCTCCACCGACATTAGGTGTAACGTCCAATATGATTCCAATATCTCTTGTTTCAAATGCTCCCGGTGCAACAACAGGAGGTGTAATAACCGATCCTTCACTGTTTGTTGTAGCTGGAGTAATTTCAAATTCAGTTGGATAAATATACTCTTCAACTACTTCAATCTGAGCACGCTGTCCATTGATTGTTGTTACTCTTGGTGCAGAAAGTACATTCTTATTCCCATCTTGAGCTAGTGCGTGCAGGATAACCGAAAATTCAGGGTTAGTAAGAATACCTGATATACTTAAAATCGGGTTTGGACTTCCCTGACCATTTGGAAGTACTGTATTTCCACCGGATTCATCAGTAGTAAACCATCTCAGGTTTCTTGTAAGTCCGGCTGCAGCACCAGAAGAATCTTTAATTTTGTCAATCTGTATTCTTGATTTTGCGCCAACAGGCATAAGTCCGCTAGCTGCTCCTTCGTGCTGAAGAAGTTTCCAGTCATCGTTCAAGATCCATTCAAGACCAAGATCTTCGGCTTCTGTCTGGCTTAACTCAACGAAACGGGCCTGAATACTGACCTGAAAAGGAGTTACATCCAAGGTGCGCAGAATGTCTTCAACAATTGCAAGGTTTGTTGGAGTATTTCTAGCAATTAAAGTACCTGTTCTGATATCAAGAAATATCTTGCTGCCCTTAGGCCATGGTACTCCACTTTCTTCAAGGATGTCTTTAATTGTAATTGTTTCAGATTCTGCGTCTTCATCTTCATCATCATCACCCATGCCGCCAGAACCCATATCAAATGTGGTAAAAGTACCTACACCGCTTGCGAGGTGATAATAACGGGTTTCAAGATCCTCCGGAGGAACATAAGAAGACCCAACAATTAGAATAGCGTAGTCTTCAATGATAAATTTTAGACCCTTTGCTCTAAGAATGTATTTCAAAGCTTCTATAAGAGGGATGTTTTTAAGCGAAATTGATACACGAGTTGATCGTGGACCATATGTTTGTGTCTTTTTAGGTGCCGGAGAAGCTGATTTTACCTCATCACCTTCAGTTGCAACAGATTGAATTTCAGGTTCTTCATTAACTGCCGAAACTGATTCAAATACTGATTCATCAATAACTATGTTAATTCCACTGATACCTGAAAGATATTTAATAACATCAGAAAGCTGTGCGTTGTTGAAATTGATTGCCGGAATGATTTGCTCTGATTGTTCCATAAGACGAAGTTTTGCTTCAGATATATCAGTATCAGCTTCTATTACTTCTTCTTCCTTGACTATTCTCTTTTTTTCAGGTGGGAGCCATGCTTCTGTTACTTCAACCATACTGTCATCAGAACTGATAAGGCTTTTTGCTGTTGCTACGCTCTGTTCGTAAGCTACAATAGCCTCGATATAGCGAGATGCGGGTACATAAAAAGGATTAAGTGTAAGTGCCTCTTCAAAATGCATACGAGCAACTTCATAATTTCCGGCATAATACTCAATACGACCAGCATGAAAAGCCTGGCGAGCTGCTTCAAAACGTTCTGCCTGGCTCATTCTTCTCATTCTGCGGAGAATTCCATCTGAGATAGGGCTGCTCGGTGTCTCATCTTCCTTCTGTATACTCTGACTTTTCTTATTTGTGCGCGACAAGTAACGCTTAGCTCCAGAATGTGACGGATCAATAGCAAGTACTTCCTCAAAATACAATGTAGCTGTATCAAAATCACCGTCCTGATAAGCAAGTTTGCCTTTGTTGAAAATTTCTTTGTTCTTCATTTTAATAGCAATATCAATTTTGCGTTGAGCCTTGCTTATTTCCTTTTTATCACCTATTTCTTTTACTTTTTCAAAATCGGCAATAGCTTCGTCATATAAACCTTGCTCAACTTTGACCTGTCCTGATTCAATCAGATTTTGCGCTGATTCATCTGCAAAGGTCTTAGGGATGGGGGTACACAGTGTTCCTAAAGCTAGAAAAGCAACTAAAATAAGCTTGGTTCTAACCCTTGATAAAGATATACTCATTGGTTTCCTCTCCTTTCATAAAATAACGTATAAACTTTTTCATTTTTGACCATTATAACTTTGGATGGATTGATGTCAAGAACTTCGTAACCACTGATTTCACTTCCACCATGAAGCTCACTCACTTCATTCTCATATTTATCCTTCATTAACACAAAAAGCTCTCTTTCAAAAGCAGTATGATTAAGCACCAAAGTAATTGGAGACGCATTCATCTTTCGTATTTTAATATATGAAATATCATTTTTTTGAGTTGCACCTAAAAGAGGATCGTATGTTTCGTCAAATATTTGTATAAATTCAATTATCTTGTATCCGCGCAACTTTTCACCGACTTTTTTAAATTCAGTTTTGTTAGCCCAGTTAATTTGGAGTCTATAAGAGCCGTTAGGAAGTTTTAGATAACCAAAAAATCTAATTTTAATTTTCTTTCTATATATATCAGTAATTTCAAAGCGTTTTAAAATGCCGGGGAAACTTTCAGGATCGAGAGGATCGGTGGAGCCAATATATTCATCAAGGTTAATATATGTATCGTTATCAGGATCTTCTGCTGCATCCTCGGAATTTTCAGGATTCAAACCATACTGAGTTTCCCAAATATTTGGCATGCCGTCTCCATCTGCGTCCTTCGTACCTTTGGCAGTTGATTCGTTTACCATGTCCTTAACACGAATATCAATTTTCTTAGCTTTTTCAAAAATATTTCTTTTATATAATGATGCGAGATTCTTTGGCGAAGAAATTTGGGATACAAGCTTTTTATATGTTGCTTCAGGGAAAGTAGGTATTTTGTTGCTGGATTTAAAGTCTGGGATTTTTAACTGTAGTCCTTTCTGTTTATTAAAGTTTTTCGAAAGTTGATTAAGATGTGAAAATGAAAAAACAACCAAGCAGACAACTAACAGTCCGAAAACTACTTTTTCGACATTCTGTTGGCTGAATTTTTTAATATTGTCTAAGTCAAACATTTGTTCTCCTGGCTATAATTTGAATAACAGAACTTCCAAATTAATTTTCACAGAAAGACCTGTGGCGGATTTTTGCTGAATATTCACATCTTTGACAATAAAAAAGGTTTTTGATGATGATAACTTTGCAAGGAAACTCACTAGTGCTTTCATCGAACAGGTAATGTTTAATTCGAAAGGCAAAGTTCTGTAAAGTCCGGATTTTTGGGTTCCAAGCAAGGGTTCTAACCGTTTAATACTGTCAAGGCTTTGTATTCTGCACTCTATAAGATAACTTACAAGAATTTGAATTATATCTATCTGTTCTACGAGAACAGGTATTTTATTTGTTTGAGGGATGATGCCTCCTTCATATTCAACAAAACCTAGAGGTTTTGGAATTGAGATTTTATATAACTTAGCTCTTTCTATCAAAAGTCTTTGGAGTTTCAGAAGATTTTCTTTAAATTCTAAAGGTACCGGCAGTTCTTCATTTTCCTTTTTCTGAGGTAAAAGCTTGCGTAAATAATTGTAACGTTCTCTAAGTTCATCAAGATTACTTGTAACTTTTAGTAATGAGCTGCGATTAGGAGGAGTTTTGCTTTTTTTCAAAATATTCTGATATTCAGCTGTTTTCTTTTTTAGTGCTCCAGAAGAATTGTTTTTGGAATTAATTGCGGAGCGCATAGAAATTAGAGAATAGATCAAGGCTATGCCAATAATGACTAATGAAGCAATGTATGGAATGTTTTTTGATGATATCTTGCTCATGTTGATTTTGCCTCTTTAAGATTCATTTCCATAATAAATTGTCTGATACCACTGCTAGGTGGACTAGCAGATTGAATTTCTACATTTTCAAATAACGGCGATTTTCTGAGTGAGTCTCTAAATCCAGAAATGTCTTTATATATGCCAGATGTTCTTCCCTTTAGTATTATCTGTGTTTTAACTGCTAAATTGTTGGATTTTTTTCTTCCTTTGCTTTTACTTCCCACTTTAACGGTGGAAGTGGAAAATGATTGAAGCCAAATGCTGCGAGGAATGGCCCTTTCTATCTCCAGTAAAGTTTGAAACCATTTTGTGCGTTTTTGTACAACAGATTGAATGTTTTCCATCTTTTCAATGAGCAAATATGATTCTTCAAGAATTTTATCTATACTTGAACCAAATGAATTTACTTTCTGAATATTTGAATCAATTTCCTGGATAGCAGATTTGTTCAAAAGAGCTTCATGACTTGAAAAAGCCCAGAATGAAATGGCTAACAGGATAGCAACAAAACCTGAAAGAATAACATAGCGTTTCTTTTTAGTCTTTTCAACCAATGAAACATAATTGGACGGAAGTAAATTTATTTTAACAGGACATGTTGTAAATTTTTGTAATGCGACTCCAATTGCTCCGGACAATAGATGAGAGTTCTTTTCAATTTCCTTTTTTATATTAGGGTTAACATCAAGATTTTTTAATGGGTTAAGCTGTTGAACCTCAAGGTGGAGACGAGTCGACAAGTATTGATGAATATTCTTAACACGCGAACATCCTCCTGTTAGATAAAGAGTTTTAATTTCAGTGCCATGGAATTGTGTACGGTAATACCCTATTGAACGAGAGATTTCAGCAACAAGCCTTTTCATTACTCCAAGAACAGTGGAATTGAGATTTGTTTCTTGAGTATCGACTGTTCCTTTTTTTGACGAGGCCAGTAAGTCAGCTTTATTGGCTAGTAATAATTCTGCTTCCTTCTTGTCAACTTTCAGTTCTCTTTGAATTGACTCAAGAAAGACATCTCCTCCCATTGGAATACTGCGGGACCACATGTTTTTTCCTTCAACTAATATTAGATCAGTTGTTTTATATCCAATATCAACAACAGCTGCAGATTCCGTTTCCATCTGCTCAGCGAAATGAAACACATTATAATTTGCTATAGGTGTTATATCAATTATTTCAGTCTTGAAATTCACATGAGAAACTGTACTTAAAAGATCATTAATAATTTCTTTTTTTGTTGCGACCAGAATTACATTAAACTGGTTAGTTACGGGATTTTCCATTGTTTGATAATCCCAAAGGACTTCTTCAAGCGGAAAGGGTACTTGTTGTTGGGCTTCATACTGGACTATCTGCCCGATTTTGTTTCTATCAACAGGCGGCAGCTTAACAAATCTGGAAAAAACGCTTTTGCCGGAAATTGAGAGTCCCATAGAAGGACCGGCGAAATCTGTTTTAATAAGCTTGTTTAACCGTATCCCAATGGATGTTTGATTGATGGATTCCAGGTCGTATTCTTCATTTTCCAACTTAAGAATAGCGAAATTATCCAAACAAATGGTGCTTCCCGTTTTTTTAAGCTCAACGAGTTTGATTGATTGGGTGCCTATATCTATTCCAAGAAATTTATTTTTTGCCATGATCTACAATAATATTCAAGTTTTATTTATCTAAAGCTTTGGTTTTAATGCTTCATTGTTTTCATACGTTTCAAGAAAGAAAGGGGTATCAGCTGAAGAGAGGATAAGTCCTTTTCTGCCAGCAGAATTTTTCCACCATTTTTTCTTTGATTTTGACGGCCATTCCTCCAGATCAACAGTTTGACCGTCACATACAGCTTCTATAATCATCTTTTTGATTTCACCGTAACGCCGGATTGTTAAGGGGTGAATATACATAACAGCGGAATGTTTTTGACCTTTAGGCACGTTAATATATGTTACCTCTCCAGATAGTATTGTGCTCTTCTTGCTTTTTAAATATGCTGTAGCGCGAAATGTTATTTCATCTGACCAGCGAGGTTTACTGTCGAATGTTACCTTTATTTCTCCCCATTTATTTTGACCGGTTGAATGTTCAATTCCTCCGAGTCCTTGTTGTAACGCTGAAAAACCTGAAGCACGAGCAGGATTTGATTTGGACCAGGCACGATGATTTAAAAATAGTTTCTGGATTTTCACATCTCCCTTTTCTGCGTAAACCGTAGACTGGGAAAACAAACATACCAATAGGAGGACGGGAATGAATTTCACACATTCTTTGGAATCCAATTTCATGATTTAACCTCTCCATTTATTTTTTACTTTTAGTAAACTATATATATTATAGTGAATTGCGACAATATATATATGAAATATATGCAAGTAAATGGCAAATGCAAATTTGTCAAAAATTGTGATTCATGTTACTTGTGCCATAATGCGTTGTCAAGGGTAATGTATACAATATTTTTCATACATGTGATAACATATAAGAGTTCTCGATATAAACATGATACTCCACGCTTATAATGAAAAGTATTTTACTTTGATTGCATGTCATGACAATATTTATCGTTAGCAATAGGTTGATGAATAATTAAGAAACAGGATTTTTTGTTATGAACGAGAAGATTTACAATAGTTTTCTTGATAGCAATCGGCACTTTCTTAATGATGAAACTGTCCTTCTGCAATTAACCGGACTTATGGAAATAGGTACAATAATTAATTCTACACTGGAATTGCAGGAGCTTCTTAAGATTGTTATGGAGATTGCCAAAAAAGTTATGAATGCAGAGGCTTCATCTTTATTGCTTGTCGATGAACAAAACGGAAGGCTTTATTATGAAGTGGCCTTGGGAGATAAGGCTGAAGAAGTAAAAAAACTACATTTGGATATTGGTCAGGGAATTGCTGGATGGGTAGCAAATGAAGACAAGTCATTGATTGTTGACGATGTGTCCAAAGATTCCAGGTTTTGTCCTGATCATGACAAAACTTCCGGGTTTAAAACCAGAGCTGTTGCTTGTGTTCCTCTTAAAACAAAAAGACGTATTGTTGGAGTGCTTGAAGCTATAAATCCGGTAGATGGAAAGAGTTTTCTTTCTGAAGATTTACGGTTACTGGAAGTAATAGGAAGTCAGGCTGCTGTAGCCATAGAAAATGCTCGAATGCATGGGGAGCTTTTAAAGAAGCAGAGAGTCGAGCAAGAGATGGAAATAGCCAGACAAATTCAAAAAAGCTTCTTGCCTGAGGTTTCACTGCTTTGTCCGGAATTTTCGTTGGATGCAAGAAACGATTCTTTTTGGGAAGTTGGAGGTGATTTTTATGATATCGTAAAGTTTCCCAAGGGCCGTATAGGAGTTCTTATTGGTGATGTTTCAGGCAAAGGTGTTCCCGCGGCTTTGCTAATGGTTAAGGCAATGACTGATTTTCGTTTTGAATGTACACGTTTTAGCAAAGCAGAGAAAGTTATAGAGGGATTAAATATGCGTCTTGTTCAGCGTGAAATAATGGGTATGTTCATTACATTGTGCTATATGGTTTTTGATCCTGTTAATAAAATTATTGAAATTGTTAATTCAGGACATCCACCTGTGTTGCGGTTAAGAAAAGGAAAAGTTGAATTTCTGGAAGATCCTAATGAGATTCCCCCTGTTGGGATTTTTCCGGATCAACAATTTTCATCTTTCATATTGAATTTTGAAGCACATGATAGATTTTTTTTGTATACTGACGGTTTGGCCGAAGCTCGGAATTCATTGAATGAGGAATTTGGACTATCACGTTTACTGAATGCTTTTCGTTTATCTGAAGGTTCAGAGAGTCCAGTGGATACAATTTTTCAGGAAGTTATTGAATTTTCGGGAAAAGAAGGAATTAAGGACGATCTGACCGCAGTGTGTATATCATGTTTATAGAACAGCATTAATTCTGCAGAACAAGGACTAGGATTATTAAATGTTAGAAAAAGAAAAGCTACAAAATGAAAAGAATGGTTCTGCTGTAACAATTCAGGTTCCTGGGAAGCCTTGTTTCCTTAAAGCTATTCGCGCATTTATAAGAACTGTGGCTTGTCTTTCTGATTTCTCGGAAAGCAATGTACAGGAGATGGTGCTTGCTGTGGATGAGGCCTGTTCTAACATAATAAGACACAGTTATAATAGTATGGAGGGTATGATTGTAATTCAGTGCAAAGTGTTTGACAACAAGCTGGAAATTTATCTGCGTGATTTTGGAAAATCAGCAACCAAAGGGGCTTTGCGTTCCAGGGATATAAAGGATATAAAGCCAGGGGGGTTAGGATGCTATTTAATTAGAAGTGTTATGGATGAGATAAAATATACCGGGTCAGATTTAGACGGTAATATACTTAAGCTTGTGAAACGAAAAACACGTAAAAAGGAGAAATAAATGAGAACTATTGGAGATCTTGTTGTTTTTGATGTTGAAGGAGAAGTAGATCTCTATCGTTCACCAGAGGTGCGCAAAGATCTTCTAAGCCTAGTGAGCGAAACTCCTGACAAACTAGCTGTAAATTTGTCAAAGGTTTCATATATAGATAGTTCCGGATTGGCAACATTGATCGAAGCTTATCAGAAAATTAATCGCGCTGGAGGTGAATTTGCTTTGATAGGGATTAATGAGGCAATTAAGAGTATATTTGAAATTTCAAGACTGGATAGAGTTTTTAAGACATTTCCAACTGAAAAAGAAGCAGTTGAAGCGTGGTCAGGGAGCAAGTAAAGGAGTAGGAATGTCAATTGTAATACTTTATTTAAGGCACCTTAGCAGTTTTTTCTGGTTGGTTAAGCAGGCTCTTTACTGGACTTTCATTGGGTCCTTTAAAAAAAGAGGTTTCAGTTTCCGGGAAGTGTTAAAGCAAATGAATCTTGCAGGAGTGAACTCTTGTCCTATTGTTTTTCTTATTGCTCTGTTTTTTGGTCTTACTTTGGCTATGTTGACTGCTTATCAGTTAAAAAAGATAGGGAGTGAACTTCTTATTGGAGCTTTAGTAGGCATTTCTTTTACCAGGGAACTTGGGCCTTTACTCACAGCTATTGTTGTAGCTGGAAGGGTAGGCGCTGCTTTCACTGCTGAATTGGGGACAATGAAAGTTGCTGAGGAAATAGATGCTCTTGAAACTATAGGAGTAAATCCAGTTCGTTTTCTTGTTGTGCCACGTTTCCTTGCTCTTTTAGTGATGCTTCCGTGTTTGACAATTTTTTCCAGTATAATTGGTATTTTAGGAGGTTTTCTAATTGGTAAATTTAGCTTGGGAATAGAGGCTGGTTATTACTTTAAAAGAACTTTGGAAGCATTAGTCCTTAAAGATATATTTACCGGACTTGTTAAAAGTTTTTCATTTGGGGCTATTATAAGTCTTATTGGGTGTTATCAGGGCATTACTGTTCAAGGAGGTGCTGAGGGAGTTGGTAGATCAACAACTAATTCGGTTGTTGTTTCGATGATTTTGATTATTATTGTGGACTGCCTCTGGAATACAGTTTTTTATTTTCTATAAGAAACAGGAGTTTTTTAATGAGCGAAGACAAAACATCAGTAGATAATACTGTTCGTGACAAGGATAACTTTGCAATTAAGGTAAAGGATCTTACTCGTTCATTTGATGGCAGGAAGGTTCTTGATGGGGTTTCTCTGGATATTCGTACCGGTGAAACTATGGTGATTATGGGGACTAGTGGATGTGGAAAAAGTACGCTCCTCAGGCATATGATAGGCGCATTGACACCTGATGAGGGTAATGTTCATCTTTGCGGAAAAGACATTACTCAAATGAATGAGTGTCAGATGAATGAAATCCGAAAACGTTTTGGCATGCTGTATCAGAGTGGAGCCCTTTTTAACTCTATGAATGTTGGAGAAAATGTTGCATTTCCCCTTAGACAACATACAGATCTGGATGAGGAAATCATTAGAATTATTGTCAAAATCAAACTGGAACTTGTAGGACTTACCGGTTTTGAAAAACTAATGCCTTCTCAAATTAGCGGTGGTATGAAAAAGAGAGTTGGTTTGGCTCGTGCAATTTCTATGGACCCTGAAATTGTATTTTATGATGAACCTGGTGCCGGACTTGATCCCATTACTGCTGCAGTCATAGATCTCCTGATTATGGATTTAACTAAGAAACTAGGGATTACTTCGATTGTAGTTACCCACGAGATGGCCAGTATTTTTCGAATAGCAGATCGTATTGCTATGCTTCATGAAGGGAAAGTAGTAGAAACAGGAACCCCGGAGTCTATAAAAAATTCAACAAACCCGATAGTTCAGCAATTTATTACTGGTTCTGCTGAAGGGCCTATTCCTATGAGAAGAACGAGTGAAGACTTCTTAGAAGGTTTATCAAATTAGAATATAAATTATTTAGCTGGAGGAAAATTACATGGAGTATTTTAAAGCAGGAATACGTTCAGCCTTAATGGTTATGATTGCTATGATCGCATTAGTTGTTCTTATTGTAATTATAGGCGGTGGAAATATGTTCGAAAAAAGGGATTCTTTAAGAATTCTATTTCCTTCAATTGGAGATTTAGACATTGAATCTCCTGTTACATTCGCTGGCTTTGAAGTAGGAAAAGTAACTGAAATCAGGGTCTTGTCTCAGGATGAAATGAAACAGTATTCCGGCTTTAATATTGAAGTTGTTGCTCTTATAGATGCAAATGTAAAAATTCATAAAGATGCAGTTGTAAATATTAAAAGTTTAGGTTTTATGGGGGAGAAATATATTGATTTTTCTCCAGGATCGGAAGCAGGTGGGTTTGTTTCCGAAAGTGATTTGCTAAAAGGAAATGAACCGAAAGATATGAACTATCTTGTTGAAAAGATGGGCGGTGAGATGGATGTTCTTTGCCCGAAAATTCAAAAAATTGCTGATGACGCTTCAAGGATAGTTGCAGAAATTAAACCTATTATAAGCGAAATAAAAGAAAAAAAGCAGATTCAATCAATATTAACTAGTTTGCAAAAGGCTATTGATACTTTTCAAGATTCTCTTAATGCGTTAAAAGCGGTTATTAAAGAGAATCGCGATGGTATTAAGAATGCAGTTTCTAACGTTGAGAAAGCAGCAGTGGATGTTAAGGGAATATTGGAAGATAACCGTCCGGATATTCGTAAGATTGTTGAAGACTTAAAAAGTATTATGAGCGAGAATCGCCCAGACATTCGCAAGATAGTTGAAAAGGTCAAGGATATTACTCAGATCGTTAAGGAGTTTGTTGTAGAAATTAAGAAGAATCCATGGAAACTACTGCATAAACCGCGTTCAGCAAAAAGAGGTTCAAGTTCGGAAAATGATAAGAGAATACGGCGCCGTTAAGAATTGGCTTCTGTTGAATCGGAGTTTGTTTTCAACATTTCGAGAATTTCTTTAGCTGCTTCTTTTCCTTTTTCCTTTCCAATTTCGTAATATTCTTCCAATTGTTTTACATCGAAGAAATTAAAAAGCTTTTTCCAGGTCCTGTAGCAAAAAGAGTGATTTTCAAAAGGACGTATAACTATATCTGAATACTGCTCAGTAATTCTTTCACGCTGAATTTCAAGTGGACCATAGATAATTCTGTGAACCAGTTCTCTTCTTTTATTAAGCGATTCAAGAGAAGTATCAAAAGGTGACGAAGCAGTCATAGTAATAACAAATCCGTCAGATCCGACGATGTTCCGGCAAATATCAGCTGGGACATTGTTAAGAATCCCGCCATCTGCTATCATTTCTCGGCCGTCAATAATAACTGGTTTGTAAAGCATTGGATATGCGCAGGAAGCACAAACTGCTGTGACAGCATCTCCATCAGTAAAGAGATGTTCTGTGACACGGTTTAGATTTGATCCCACTATTGTTATTGGTATTTCGGATTCTTCAAGCTTTGATATTGGAAGCAGTTCATTAAGAATCCTGCGCACGCGTGATTGACTGAAAAGTCCAAGTTTTGAAATTGAAGGTCTTAGCCAGTCACGATATCGGCACTTTTCCATGAACGCATGTTTTATGTCCTTAGCTGAAACATGATTAGCCAGCAGAATTCCTAGTAGGGAACCCATGCTGGATGTTACGAGATGATGAAAAGGGATATTGTTTTCCTGAAGAACCTCAGCAATGCCAAGAAATGCGATGGTCTTTGATCCGCCACCACCAATAACAAGTCCGACTTTTTTCATTTTATGTAATTCCCTTTCCGCTTTTTGAAATATTATTGAGAAAATAACAATAATTGCAATAAGAAATCAAGAAAGTATTGAATGCTTTTTTATTTGACACTAAAAAGTACGTGACTTATTATTCAGCCTGTTATTTTTGATATTAGAAGTTTTTTTGGATATAAATTGATTTTGCAGTTTGGAATATCTACCGTAATTTTCGTAGCTTAATAACATTATAGTGGGCGATTAGCTCAGTTGGTTAGAGTGCTTGCTTGACGTGCAAGAGGTCACTGGTTCGACTCCAGTATCGCCCACCATTTTATTAAATCATTTTGTGTTTCATTATAAGGAAATATTTATGAATAAGGGAAAGAATCTATCTGATAGTGGTAATGAATCAATAAGTCTTGAAACTTTAAGGCATAGTACTGCTCATGTTATGGCGCAAGCAGTAAAAAGGCTTTTTCCAGGGGTTAAAGTTGCTATTGGTCCCGCCATCAATGATGGTTTTTACTACGATTTTGATTTGGAAAAACCTTTTGTTCCTGAAGATCTTGACCGTATAGAAGTAGAGATGCGTAAGATTATTGATAAAGATTCTGCATTTATCAGAGATGAAATTTCAAAGGAAGAAGCTATCGATTTATTTCAGGATATGAAAGAGCCATATAAATTAGAACTTCTTGAAGAAATACCTGACAAAGAGGTTTCAATATATAAGAACGATGATTTCACAGATCTTTGTCGTGGTCCGCATTTAGCCAGTACCGGTAAAATCCAAGCGTTTAAGTTATTAAGCATTGCTGGTGCATATTGGCGCGGTGATGAAAAAAACAAGATGCTTTCAAGAATTTATGGTACGGCTTTTCTGGATGAAAAGTCTTTGGCTAAATATATAGATGCCCTGGAAGAGGCAAAAAAAAGGGATCATAGAAAGCTCGGTAAAGAATTGGACTTATTCAGTATTCAACAAAATGCTGGGCCTGGTTTGATTTTTTGGCATCCTCGTGGAGCAAGAGTTAGAGACATTATCGAGACTTTTTGGAAAAAGGAGCACTACAGAAGGGGATATGAGTTGGTTTATGGCCCTCATATTTCAAAGATTGATCTTTGGAAAATAAGCGGGCATATTGACTTTTACAAGGAAAATATGTACTCACCAATGGATGTTGATGAAGATCAATATATTGTGAAGCCAATGAACTGTCCTGGACATATTCTAATATTTAAATCACGTTTGCGCAGCTATAGGGATTTACCAATACGTATGGCTGAACTGGGGACAGTTTATCGATATGAACGCAGCGGTGTTCTTCATGGGATGATGAGAGTAAGAGGATTTACACAGGATGATGCCCATATTTTTTGTACTCCGGACCAAATGAAGGAAGAGATTGAGGGTGTAATTGACTTAACAAGATTTATGATGACTACCTTTGGATTTGATTACAAAGTTTATTTGAGTACACGTCCGGAAAAATTTGTTGGAACACTTGATAATTGGGAAAGATCTACAAATGCGTTAAGAGACGCTCTTGAAAGTTGTGGGCTTGAGTATGAAGTAGACCCTGGTGAAGGCGTTTTCTATGGTCCTAAAATTGATATTAAGCTTATTGATGCAATAGGAAGGACATGGCAAGGTCCGACTATCCAGGTTGATTTTAATATTCCTGAACGTTTTCAAGTAGATTATATAGGACAGGACGGGGAGTCTCACAGGGTTGTCATGATTCATAGGGCTGTTTTGGGTAGTTTAGAAAGGTTTATGGGAATATTGATTGAGCATTATGCAGGTGCATTTCCTCTTTGGCTTGCTCCAGAGCAGGTTAGAATACTGCCGATTAATCAGGAACTTATTGGTCATGCTGAAGAACTTGCTTCAAAAATGATGCAGCAGGATATAAGGGCTAAAGTAGATGGTACTAATGAAAAAATGGGCATGAAAATAAGAAATGCGCAAGTTGAAAAAATTCCATATATGGTGGTAGTTGGTAAAAGAGAAATTGAACAAGGTACAATTTCTGTACGTGACAGAAAAAAGGGTGAGCTTGGTTCAATGTCACTGGAAGATTTCCTGAATCTTTGTCATGATCGTATTAATAAAAGAACAATAGATTGATTTATTTTTAACTTGAACTTGTTTTTAATTGTGTTTCAGAAGAAACTTTGGTAGTAGTTTAGAAAATAATTAAAGAAATTATAATTTAAAATGGAGGTACGTACTTATTTCACACAATGGTCCTGTAAGAATCAATCGTGATATCCGGGCAAAAGAAGTCAGGACAATCGATGTAGAGGGTAAGCAAGTAGGAATTATATCGTTGGAAGATGCAATTGAACTAGCTGGACAACAGGGGGTGGATCTTGTAGAGGTTGCACCTGATTCTAAACCTCCTGTATGTCGTATCATGGATTATGGTAAATTTCGTTATGAACAGACCAAGAAAGAGAAAGAAGCAAAGAAAAAGCAGCATTCAGTTAGATCTAAAGAAGTAAAATTTAGACCCAACATTGATGAGCATGATTATCAAGTAAAACTTCGGCATGTCATAGACTTTCTTCAAAAAGGATGCAAAGTAAAATTGGTTATTTTTTTCCGCGGCAGAGAATTTATACATCCTGAATTTGGAAGAAACATACTGAATCGTGCTGTTGTAGATGTTGCTGAATATGGTTCCGTTGAGATGTACCCAAAATCGCTGGGACGAACTTTGCAAATGACGATTGGTCCTTTGAAGTCCAAGTAATCCCTTGGTTGCATCCTTCTTTTATGCAGATACAGCAGAGAATTAACTCTCAAAGGGTTGTTGCCCAAATGCGGTTTTATCCTGTTGGTTTCGTTACCTTTGGCTAGAGTGCTCAGGTGCATTCACATTCATTTGTTTGTTAGTATTTTTTTAACAAGCAGAATAAAAAATATTTCAGCATTGTTCGGTCGATATATTTATCTAGTTAAACTATTAAATGAATCTGCATCGTTCCATTATTTTGAACTATATTTCTATGGATAAAAAGTTGTTTTAGGTTGAAGTGTTTTTTAGCTGGTTATATTTTTTTAAATATAATTGTGGAAAAAAATGTTTTTTTCAGTAATATATGTTGATTCTTAAATTATTATATGTGGAATATTCCTGCATTTATGGGATTGACAATAGGAGATAGTAGATATGCCTAAGATTAAAACAAACAAAAGTGCCAGTAAGAGGTTTTCTTTCACAGGCCGGGGTCGCATTAAAAGAAATAAAGCGTATTCCAGCCACATACTTACAAAAAAGACCACAAAAAGAAAAAGAAATTTGCGCAGCTCTGATATTGTAGCTGATGCAGATGTAAGAAGAGTAAAAAAGATGATGCCAAATGGCTGATTATTTAAGAAATGGCAATAAGTTAAAAGAAAGAATGATTGACAGGAGCGAATAATGAGTAGAGTAAAAAATGGGCCTACAACACGCCGTAGAAGAGCAAAGATTCTTGCATTAGCCAAAGGTTTTCGCGGCAGTAGAAGCAAAAACTATAAAGCTGCTAAAGAAACTGTTATGCGTGCCCTAGCGTATTCATATAGAGACAGAAGAACACGCAAGAGAGATTTCAGGCGTTTATGGATTTCTAGGATTGGTATTGCCGCAAGGAATTGTGGTACTACATATGGTAATTTCATGAATGATATGAAAAAGGCAGGAATTGAATTAAACAGGAAGATTCTTTCAGAACTGGCTGTTAATAACCCTGTGGTTTTTCAACAAATCATTGATGAGTCTCGGAAAACTGCCTAATGAGTGGTAATGCATTTTCTCTTAAGGATATCGGAGATATTCAGAATGATGTTCTTGATGAGATCAGTCAAGCGGGTTCTCTTCAGGTTCTTGAAGAACTTCGGGTTCGATGGTTAGGAAGAAAAGGGATTGTTCAGGATTATCTAAAAAACCTTGGGACCCTGTCTAAAGAAGAGCGGCCAGTAGCCGGGAAAGTAATTAATGAACTTAAAGATGCTGTTAAAACGGCTCTCGAGGTTTCTGCAAATGGTTTTCAAGCAAGCGAAACTATCCGACGGCTTAACGATGAAAAAATAGACATTACCTTACCGGGGGTTCGCAGAAATTTTGGCCGTATCCATCCTATTACAAAAGCAATGGCATCAATTCTTGAAATTTTTATTGAACTTGGCTTTTCGGTTAAAGAAGGTCCTGAAATTGAAACAGAATATTACAATTTTGAAGCACTTAATATACCTGAAAATCATCCAGCCAGGGATATGCAGGATACTTTTTATGTAAATGGAGGATGGGTGCTTAGAACTCATACTTCTCCAATACAGATACGGGTTATGGAAAACAACCCTCCGCCTTTGCGTTTTATTGCTCCTGGCAAGGCTTTTCGAAGTGATCCTCCGGATGCTTCTCATACACCTATGTTTCACCAGGTTGAAGGTCTTTTTGTAGACGAAGGCGTACATTTTGGACATTTAAAATATATTTTGGACGTATTTGCTAAAAAGATGTTCGGCGAAAAGGTACGTTTACGCTTTAGACCCAGTTTTTTCCCTTTTACTGAGCCAAGTGCAGAGGTGGATATTTCCTGTATTATCTGTAAAGGTAAGGGATGCCGTGTTTGTTCGCGAACTGGATGGTTGGAAATACTTGGGGCAGGCATGGTAGATCCTGAAGTTTTTAAGGCTGTTGATATTGATTCAGAACGTTATACCGGTTTTGCTTTTGGTATGGGAATTGAAAGAATTGCAATGCTTAAATATGGCATTAACGATATAAGGTTATTTTTTGAAAATGACAAAAGGTTTCTTGATCAATTTTGAATAGATTAGAAAAGGTTTATTTGTGAAACTAAGTTATCGATGGCTTAAAGAATTTGTAAAGATAAATTGCTCACCTGAAGAGCTTATGAAATCTTTGACTATGTCTGGGCTTGAGGTGGAGGGATTCACAGAGCTTCATGCTGTTTTTTCTGGTGTAAAGGTTGGTAAGGTTCTTACCTGTGAAAAGCATCCTAATGCTGACAAGCTTTCTGTTTGCGAGGTTGAATCGGGAAATGAAAGATTCAAAGTAGTTTGCGGTGCTTCAAATGTTCGAGCAGGTTTGTGGGTTCCTTTTGCTCCTCCTGGCGCAAAACTGCCTGGAATAACTATCAGAAAAGCTGTAATTAGGAGTGTCGAATCCGAAGGGATGATTTGCTCTGAGAAAGAATTGGGGCTTTCAGATGAGTCTTCCGGAATTATGGAGTTGATTGGAGAATGGAATTCCGGCGCGGATTTTGCTGAAAGCATGAAAATCGAAGATGTAATATTTCAGGTGGAACTTACTCCTAATCGCGGTGATTGCTGTAGTGTGTTGGGGGTTGCAAGAGAAGTGGCTGCTATTTTTGATATTCCTTTGAAGGGAACGGCTGCTAAATTAGATACTCAGACATCGAAAGCAAAATGTGCAATCCATTTGGAAGATTCTATAGGTTGCCAATTATATTCAGCACGTATTATTTCTGGAGTTAAAATTGGGCCCTCTCCGGATTGGCTTAAGCAACGGTTGGAAACGATTGGAGTTCGCTCAGTTAATAATGTTGTTGATGCTACTAATTGTGTAATGATGGAAAGAGGTCAGCCTCTCCATGCTTTTGATTTTGATTTATTGCAGGATAGTACTATTAAAGTACGCCGTGCCAGAGAACAGGAAGAGTTAGTTTGTATTGATGATATTACTCGCAAACTTGATGATTCTATCCTTGTAATTGCGGATGCAGAAAAACCGGTGGCTGTTGCTGGTGTTATGGGCGGGAAGAATACTGAAGTAACAGATACTACTGTAAATATACTTTTAGAAAGCGCTTTTTTCAATCCGGCAAATGTAAGGCATTCATCTAAAAGTCTTGGCCTTTCTACAGAAGCCTCATATCGTTTTGAAAGACGAGTTGATCCTTCAGGTGTTATACCTTCTTTAGATTATGTTGCAGAAATGATCCTTTCTTTTGCTGGTGGAGAGTGTTCTGTTTTAGAAAAAGCATATGCAGATGAATTAGAACCTGTTCAAGTTAAGTTGCGCTTAGACCGTGTTAACCATGTTCTGGGAACAGATCTGGGAAAAAAGGATGTATCGTCTATTTTAAGAAGACTTGAGTTTTTAACTGATGAAAATAAAGATTCCAGCTGGAATGTTTCCATACCTTTTTATAGAGGTGATTTAACAAGAGAAATAGATCTGATTGAAGAAATAGCCAGAATGTATGGTTATAATAATATATCTTCTGAAGTTCCTCCTTTGCGAATAATAGCTGATGGAGAAATTTTTAGTTCAGGTAGAAAAATGATCAATAAATCTAAACAGATTTTATTTTCATTGGGCCTTAATGAAGTGGTGGCATACAGTTTTATTGGTAAAGATATGATTGGTTTGGATTTTAATTCTTTACATAAGAAAGGGGATTTGGTTGAGATCCTGAATCCTGTTTCAGAAGATCAGTGTTTGATGCGACCTTCTCTTTTGCCAGGCCTTTTACAAATTTGTGCACGCAATGTGGCTAATGGGAATGATACTGTTTGTTGTTATGAACTGGGAAATGTTTTTAGGTCCGAAAACAGCAACACTTTGCCAGAAGAGACAATCTTCCTCGGAATTGTTATGACTGGTGAAGATTGGGGAAGCGGCTGGCATAACGGAAGAAATATACTGGATTATTTTTGCTTAAAAGGTCTTTTGTCAGAGCTTTTTATGCAAATGAATATTCTTGAATGGACAGTTGAACCATTAGAGGACGACAATTTTCATCCAGGCCGTTCTGCAAAGATATATATGAATGATGTTGCTATTGGCAAGTTTGGTGAAATACATCCTGAACTGGCAAAGTCAATGAAGATTCAAAAACCACTTTTGGCTGCTGAATTGGATTTTCAAAAACTTGCATCATTATCTGGAAAAGATCCATATTTTCAGGAAATATCCAGATATCCTTCTGTAGCAAGAGATATTGCTGTAATTGTTGATGAAACAATTTCCCATGATACTATAATAAATTCAATAAAGAGTGCTGGTACCGACTGCCTGGATAACATAGAACTTTTTGATGTTTATACGGGAAATTCTATTCCTAACAATAAAAAAAGCCTGGCTTATTCCTTGCTTTTTAAAAGTTATAGTGGTACACTCACAGATGTTGAGGTTGAAAGAGCAATTGAGCACATACGTGAGAGTTTGAAGCAAAGTGTCAAGTGTGATTTCCGGTAAAAACCGGGCTTATGGTAAGCAGGGAGGAAGTGACTACATCAACCGAAAGAAAAATTGAAATATTCGGGCGTAAATACACTCTGAAAAGCGATTTAGATGTTGAATATATCGATAAATTAGCTGAATATTTGAATAGCAAGATGATGGAGCTGTCACGTGAATTTCCTATGGTTTCGATGGCTCGGCTCGCGGTTATGACATCACTGAATATTGCAGATGAGTTATTTCGGTTGAAAACCGAAAAAAAAGGATTTGTTGAACGGATTGAAAGGAGTGTTGCTCAGGTCGTT
>JAVCCS010000089.1 GCA_030765365.1 Candidatus Theseobacter exili | reverse complement strand
TCATCCATTCTGTTCCAAAAACTCTTTTGCAGGAAAGGATCTGACTGAATAGCATCCCTTTTTACCATTAGATATTCTAAAATATCGGTAAAAGCAGCCGGATCCTTAACACGCAGTCCTGCAGGACCTTCTCCGAAAGGAGTCTTTATAGCCTCGATAATTGCTTCCGGAATCATTATTTCATTGCCATTTTCAAGCTGAACAGTACCCATTTCCAAATCAATTAACACAGGATCCGAATCTGCAGCATCAATTTCCCCGGAAAGATTGTGTATTTCCTGGTCCAATGCAAGAGAAGATGAAACTGCCTGCCCAAGATCTGTTCCATCCAGAAGCTGTAAGAAATTGTCAACTTTTGTTTCTCCATCATTTTTTAAAACAACGTTCAAAGCATCACGGATACCCGGCAAAGTCCATGGTGAATTCTGTACTAATTGACCTGCATAATCGGCCGCTTTAAGAAGCTGGTCTGAAGGTAAAGCGCTAAAAAAAGCCACTAAAGCTTCCCTTTCTCCGTTAAGAACAAGGCGGCTTATAGCTGATGACACATCATCACCATCTATCCTTCTGTCCGCAACCAAACGCATAACAGCCTGCTCTTTTTCGCTGATTATTTCTTCATCAGAACCAGCATCCAACCCTGCAAGCAAACCGCTTATACTACCTAAAAGCCCCAGTACTTGTTCCCTTCCCGCTTCTGTTTGAGTCAGGACGAGCAGCCTTGCCTGATTTTCCAGAGACATCTCTTCAGAAAGACATTTGGTAATAATTTCAGATATCTCCAGGTTTTCCTGCTTTAAAAGCATAGTAAGAACCGAGTTGTTGAAATCAGGAAAAGAATCATTCAGAAACTCAAATTGTTGTACGACCTGCCCTCTTGCCATCTGGCCCCTGTTTGAAAATCTCCTTACCGCCCTAAAAGACTGCATTAATGCCGAACTTGTTTTTTCGAAACCCAATGAACTTTCTGACATTCCAGATGCAACTTGAAAATTAATCTCAACAAGAAGAGCTGCAGGCCATCTTAAACATCTGGAATCAATATACAGCATTCCCAGATCTGAATCAAAAACGACAGGATGCTTTGCGTTCTCGACTACGGCAACAGTCAAAAGAGCTGTGCCTTCGAGAAAATACTCGGGAAAAGAATTCTTAAGTCCCTGTTTAATTTTTTTAAAACTTGTCCCTATTTCCTGCAAATATGCCTGCCCCGAAATCGGATCAAAACCTTCCGCCGGTTCGGTACGCATTTGCCCTTCGTCAAAGTGTATCAAAGCTATTTCACGTCCGGTTTCTGGTTCTTCTTTGTCTGTTTCCTCTGCATTGGAAGAATACCATTTGATGACTGCTTCAACCGTATCATCGGTCTTCTCGGTATCAAGTGACTGTCGAAGATCCTCAATTAACTCCTTTTCCTTACCTGAAACTTCTGTTAAAACGAGCTCACAAACAGCTTCAAATTTCTCACGAATGCCGGAATTAACAGCCCTTTGGAGAAAATCACCGTACCTTTTATCATCATCGGACAGTTTAGATAGTTCTGCCTGAAACCTGTCCATCGTCACAACCCCTTCAGCAATTAATTTTTCTGCAAAATAAAGGTCCTCTAATAAAACAATTATTTCCTCTATTCCTTTTGGGAGTCCTCTTTTGGAAAGAGCTGCGTGCTGGTATTCGTGATGAAGGCCCAATGCCAATAAGCCTGAGCCAGCATGTTCAGGTGCATCAATATCCAGCTCGATTTCAGTGCTTCTCCAATTTATACGAAAAACTCTGTCGCTTTCCTGAACAAGCTTTACCGGAACCTCACTATTGAAAACCTCCGAAAACCTCCTGACATGCCCAAGCGCCTCACCAATTGCAGTTAAAGCACCGACATCCGGCATATCCTCCTGACTGGTGATGTTTCCTGCAGTAACGGAAATAAAATCTTCTTTTTCTTCAATAACTAGTCCAGCTATTTCCCTGCCTCCCGGAATACCTTCTTTAGTAAGAGGAAATTTTTTTGATCCATCTTCAGGAACAACAACATTATACACAAGATGCTCGAGCATCTCTTCAGAAAGAATCCCTTCTCCTAAAATGAGCTCAAGATCCCCAAGCCAGTTACGCATGTCCAATCCAAGTTCACGTGCAATAGGAGCAAGAAAAATGTCTCTGGAAGCTCCTCTGGCAGGAAAACTATTATCTACAAGGAATCCAGTTAAAATACCATGACCTTTTTTTATTACATTTGCATTGTCAGCAGATAGAAGTTTATTTGAGATAAGTTTCGCTCTCGGACTTGTTGCATGTTTACCCCAGTTATGATAATTTGCAAAACTTCTTTCATTACGTCTGCCAGATTGGGGAAGCAAAATACGGTCACCCGTATTAATCTCGTAACCAAGCCCTGATCTTCTCCCATTGACACGAACGCTGTCAGCCCTTACTCTTCCAAGCAAATCCACTTCTGGATGAGCTAAAACGTCAACAAAAGTGGGCGAACGATTGGCTTCTGTTTCAGGAACAAACAAAAGCTTAGTTTCTATTTTTGTTCTTCCTTTATCATCTGACACCTTCCTATCAAGAAAAAAATACGTTCTTTTATGCCGCGCAGCATTTAGTTTCATTTGGTCAAAACGGCCTCTGTATTCTTCAAGATCCGCTTTTATAGAATAAAGACTGTCATAACGATGCCCCAAACCCATATCTTTGTATATGGTGTGGTCCAGCAGACTCTCTCCAACCCGGTACATTTCTTCAGTCATTATCTGAATTTCAACATCGATAACCTTTTCTCCATATCTAACGGGAATAATAAACCGTAGTTTCCTGTATCCTTTCTGACTCGTGAGTTTGTCATCATACCGCCTTCTTTCCTTTAGAGAAGGAATATTCAGCGCCAGGTAACAGTCCTCCAGG
>JAVCCS010000182.1 GCA_030765365.1 Candidatus Theseobacter exili | reverse complement strand
TACATAAGTAGAATTACCATTTGAATTTTTAACAGATACTTTATATTTTCCATCATAAGGTAAATTTAATTGACCTCCCGCTAAAGTCCATTCGTATCTAACACCGGTAATTTGAATATCAAAAGTTTCCGAGGAACTAATATGCTCAAACCTTATAGTTACGCTTGGTGCTATTGATGTTGTGCCTTGTGCTATAACTTCGCCCTCTACTCGGTGAGCCCCTGCAAGTACATCAATTTCTGAAAGGTAGTCATAATACGTACTATCTTTTGGTATTACTGTAGGATACGTAAGGCACTTATACCTCATTTTATCAGTAGTAAAACCGGTTGGTCGTCCTTTAAACCATCCTTTCACCCAAGCTGATCCCGTGTAAACTCTCCAATCTTTAATATCTTGACTATATTCTAAGCTTATTTTTCTGCTATCATTCTCTGAAGCATCCAGGTTTACATATATAGGGGCCGAGTGGTAGCAATAAATCCCAAAAACAGTTTTATAAGCGGGAGGATTTACACCCCAATTGTAATCATTTCCAAGATAACTTCTAATAAGATTCCCGTCAAGGTCATAATTTCTTACATAGGCGTTTGTATGTATCGCAACTGAATATAATCCATATACAGTCGCCCCTTCAATAGTCGTTGTAAGTCTTACAAGTTCTTCGAATGTATCTTTATCATACTTGCTACCTTTATACCAAAAATTACTCTCATAATCAATCCCAGAAGTCGACAACACCTTTTTTTTATCTGGCGTATCAGGAAGCGAATGCACTGGTGTGGTAACACTGCAGTCTGATGTTTTTATCACTTTAACATTTCCATCAACTATGCAAAAAACCTTATCTCCAAGATGCGAAGCAAGAATGAATTGGTCAGTTCCAGTCATTGATGCGGATGCGATTTCTGTCGCAACTCCGGTAGTAATATTAATCTTATAAACATCTCCATCGCCTATGCCGTAAACATACCCGTCCGCATAAGTTATCATATACAGATTCAATTCTGAACCCGAAAGAGTGAGATTAATTTCCCTATCCAATTCCATAAAAGTAGGTTCAGTATAGAAAAGAATTTTATTTCCGAGTGCATTAAGTTTAAGGTTTACAGTATCATCAACATTATCGAGCAATCTGCTCTCGATGCAAGAAACATCTTCGATTGTAGAAACACAAAGTGTTTCACCTCTCACATATGCTTCGTTTTCTGTTCCTGAATATACAATTGGAATTGTTTCCGAGTAAGCTGTAAAAACCGTACTGAATCCATAGGCATTTGAACGTGCCCCAACAACGTTTGCTCTGTTTTGAAAAAACGGATATTTTCTATACCTGAATTTTGCTACACCAACAGCTCCGGTATTTAAGATTTCAACCGTGAAAACATCGCCTTTTGCAGCCCTTCCAAGCTCTGACGGTGCATATGCAGTCGGTATTTTCGGTGTAACACTTCCGTTTGAAGAACCCATATTACCAGTTAAAAAAAAGCAATCTATACCGTCGGAATCAATTGCACGATTAAACGTTCTTCCGAGATGTATAGACTTCATTCTTTCAACTCCGGCAGCCCCGCCAAGTGCGTTAAAAAAACCGGTATCGGTTATTCCAAAACTCCCATAGATATTCATTTTGAAGTTTTCTCTGCCGTTTATTATAGTACCGGTTTTTGAACATGAAGCTGCTCTTATATCCGATGCTCCCGCTTCGGAAAAATCGTTGTATCTTGCACTGGTTTTAAAACTGAGCTTTCGATCAAGTTTGTAACCAGAATATTGTAAAATCTTCCTGAAATATAGCAGTCCGTCTGTTTTATTATTCATTCAATCACTCCTTAAACAACCCCTGCGCTCAAAGCATATATTACTTCGAGATAATCGCTCGTTGTTTGTACTATTGGCTCGGTAAGCTTTTTATAACCAATAAGGCTTTGTGTCGGACTCCATGAACTCTGATCCCAAGTAAGCCATAAAGCCATAAGGTTTATACTTCTGTCTGCAACGGGGGGGGCAAATGAAGTTGTTGGATATAAACATCTGTATTCCAACAAATTTTCGCCCGCTTCCGTTTTAGAAATTTTTTTACTTTCTAAAATATAAGAAGAAATATCTGAATATCCGATTTTCGGATCATTTGCAGGCACAACATCTTCTGAATCATTTCCGAGCGTAATGTACAACGCATCAAAATTAAAAGCTCCTGAACGTCCTTCATATCCGTAACAAAAATATACATCAAATGCTTCGTCTGATATTTGATTCGCTATATCTATTTCTTTTTTTACCTTGCCTGTGTTTTTATCAATAAGTCTTGCTATTATTCTTCCTTCGTACAATTTCCATCACCTCTATTGGTTTACAAAACTCGAAACAAAGTTTGTGGTCTGCGATTCAGCTCCAATGTTTAAGGAATCGGAAAATATTCTTTTGAAAACAGAAGTATAAACTTCACTTTGTGAGATAGCATCTAAAAATACAGAATTTTTGATAACCAGATCAATAAAAATTGGCCCATATTCTTTTTTTGCTCCCTGATAAAGCAACCCTTTTTTGTCCGAGAAAGATATTATCCCTTTACGAATATTCAAAAAAATCACCTCACCTTTTTTATGAAGTAGCTGCCTTCGACCCCATCCACTGTTGCTTCTATAATAATTCTTTTGAGATATTTTGTTGAAATTTGATCTGTGTAAACTCCTTCAAAAATAATTGCTTTGTTCGTTTCGTAGTTATGATAAAGTTTAATTCCACCGTCTGGTGCTTGAATAGCGATGTCAAGCAAACATTCCTCTGTTACATCAGTGAGTACCGTTTCCTTTTCTCCCGTGTCGAGTGAAAACGTTCCCGACTTCACAATAACAGCGGGGTATGGACTTTCTGTTATAAGTTCAAGGTCTTTGTCGTACAAATAACACTCAACTTCCTTCTGTTCATTTGCTGCAAAAGTTATGCCGGAAGCTATCTGAGTAACTCCTGTCGTGTTTTTATAAACTGGCATATTTCACCTCTTTATGTGTAATGTATTTCCTCATATACCCATCCCTGAATAAAGTTTTCAAGTGAAGGGGAATTTTTAAAATCAATTTCATCGGAATAAGATCCACCATCCTCTTTGTTATAAGAAGGTGGTACATGATGTTCATTTGTAAAATTGAAATTTTCTGTTTTTATAATGTTTGGATATGTCAAAGCATCTTGATAACTCTCTTTTCCTATCGTTGTAAGTTCTCTTGAATATTCAATGTTTGAAAGGTTAGATAATGGAAGAGGAATAGTATCAAAAATATATGATGGAATTCCTACAACGGGATAAAGTAAGTCCTCTTGAATTACATCCGTTGTTCCATATTGATTTGTTGC
>JAVCCS010000213.1 GCA_030765365.1 Candidatus Theseobacter exili | reverse complement strand
TAAGAAGCCAATATCAAGTATTCTGTAAATGTGCAATTTTATCTACTTTAAATTGTGCCATTTTATATGGATAAGAACAGGTATTGATGAAACAACAAATTATTCCAACCCATACAAAACCACTCTCCATGGATGATCAGCAAACATTTTTTTCATCTGCCTATCTCCAAACGCAAAGCAAGCATTTCAGGCAGATTGGCCATCACGTATCTTTTTCTGAGCTTGTGATATATCATACTCGACCCTTCTTAAAGAAGGCTTCCTTTCTCTATATCATAAATAACATATGATGCCCTGGGATCGTTATCTCGAGGTTGACCTACACTGCCGACATTTATCAAATATCTTTTTTCTTGCTGTATTTCTATTTCAGGAAACAATTGATAGTTTACTTTACCATCAAACATTGAAAAAGCTACCGGTACGTGCGAATGGCCAATAAAGGTTATGTTACTTTCCGATCTTTCAAAGGCATAAATAGCATCATAAATGTCCCATATATAATTCCAGGATTCAGGTTGAACCGGAGAAGCATGTACATAAAGCATGTTTTCTTGATAATGAGATAATTTTAAAGAAGACAGATATGAAGAATCATCAAAACTTATTTCTGAAGCTGTCCATTCTACAGCTCTTTTCGCCATTTCATTGAAATTCGCATAATTAGTCTTTCCGGTAACGGCCCAGTCATGATTTCCAGCTATGACTGTATCTGCTATTTCCCTAACCCTGCTAATACATGCAGACGGATCAGCCGCATATCCTACAATATCACCAAGACATATAAACTTCTGCACACTATATTTAACAGCATCTTCTACTGATGCCTCCAACGCTTCTAAATTACTATGAATATCAGCGATAACTGCAATTCTCAATCCGAATTTTCTCCTGACTATCTATTTCATGCAAAAGCTTTAGCTACTTCCATTATACATTCTGACAATGATGGATGTGCGTGAACCATCTTTCCTACTGCCTCTATTTGAATACCAGATTTTTTTGCAAGCAACATTTCATGAATCAACTCCGTAGCTTCAGCTCCAATAATATGAACACCAAGAATCTCCTTTGTAGATTTATGACACAGCACCTTTATTAATCCATCAGGCTTGCCTATTGCCACAGCTTTAGAGGATGAGCGAAAATTGCAAATACCTTTTAAATATGAAATACCCTTTTCTTCCACTTCAGTTTCTGTGTAACCAAAACAA
Organism: Candidatus Theseobacter exili; assembly: GCA_030765365.1. GTDB lineage: Bacteria > Auribacterota > JACPWU01 > Theseobacterales > Theseobacteraceae > Theseobacter > Theseobacter exili. The sequence continues at coordinate 16,304 of JAVCCS010000213.1, read as the reverse complement.
GCTATTTGCGGTTCGCAGTATACAGCTCTTGGAATCTCTGATTTTTCCACCTTTCCAGAAGTCAATCCAGCAGCATTTTCTGCTGCCAGCTCACCCTCTTTTGAGGCGACATGTGCAAGCATTGGAGTATTAATAACATCTCCAACAGCATAAATGCTTTTAACTGCTGTTTGATAGTTGTCATTAACACTAATGAATCCTTGATCAGTTTGAACATTGACATTTCCCAATCCGACATTCTGAGTATTAGGAGTTCTGCCAACCGCAATCAGCAGTTTATCTACAGTTTCTTCTAGTAGTTTGCCATCTTCTTTTTCAAGGACTACTTTTATACCTTCGTCACTCTTCTGAGCAGAAACCAGCTTCGTACCAACATACACAGCTATTCCGCGGCGTCTAAAATCTCTTCGAAGAACATCAACAATCTCTGTATCTTCAAAGGGCAAAATGCTTTTCATCATTTCAACTATCTGTACTTCAACACCAAATACATTCATTATATGTGCAAATTCTATCCCAATTGGTCCACTTCCAATAATCATTAATCTCTTTGGAAGTTTCTGAAGATTCAAAGCACCTAAAGAAGAAATTATTTCTTTCTCGTCAATTTTACAGCCCGGGATCTCTTTAAACTTAGATCCTGTAGCAATTATTATAGATTTTGCGGTAAGTTTTGCGCCATTTGACAAAATCACTTCATTCATATCTGTAATTTTAGCTTCAGACTTTATCAAAAAAACGCCGCTTTTCTTTAGAAGAAATTCTGTTCCCTTTAACAAGCTTCCAATAGTTTTTTTTGAATATGAAAAAACTTTATTGTAATCAAACCCGTTACAGTCAATTTTCAAACCCATTTCCTCAAGCTCTTTTTGGGAACGGAATAATTCAGCCTTATGAATTATTGCCTTTGAAGGGATACAACCTGAATGCAAACAAACTCCGCCAGGTTTATCCTTTTCAATAACAGCTGTCTTCAGTCCAAGAGATGACGCTTTTATTGCAGCAGCCATCCCTCCTGGGCCACAACCAATTACAATTAAATCATAAATGTTTTCCATAACTTATAATCCAATAATCTACAAAATTATTTCAAGTCCTTCAGATACAGCAATACATTCAGTCTTACTTCCTAATTCAATTAAAGATCTTTGACAATCTTTAACAATATCATCTATAGCATCATCTGATCTTTGAGGATGATGATGGAATAAACCCATTTTACCTATTCTGGAGTCTTTTGCTAAACTAATAGCATCCAAACAGCTGCTGTGTCCCCAGCAATTCATTCTCTTATATTCGCTACTTGTAAACATAGCATCATGAAAAACAACATCTGCACCATTGCAAAAATTCTTATATTCATTTATTTCACATCCACCGTCATGTTTGAATCCAATCTCATTATCAGTAAGAAAAACGAATTTCTTTCCATTCTCTTCAAAGCTATATCCGTATCCATGGTTCGGGTGACTTAATGGTATTCTTTTTATGGTCATTGAACCAATATTAAATGTATCATTTTCAATTTGATGGAAGAGCATTTCTGACTGCATATTCTCTATTGTCAAAGGAAAATATGGCGGTATCATAGTACCTGATATTATATCCCTTAAAGATTCTCCATTAACGGGGCATCCAAAAACATCTATGTGCATTTTCTTAAAATATGCAGGTTTAAAATAAACAAATCCAAGAATATGATCCCAGTGAAAATGAGTAAATAAAATATTACACACACACGTTTCTTCTAAAAGTTTATTTCCTGCACCACGTATTCCTGAACCTGCATCAACTAGAATAATATCGCCGTTATCACTTTTTAGTTCTATAGAGGTTGTATTGCCTCCGTAACGAATATATTCCTTACCGAAAACCGGTATTGATCCTCTGGCTCCCCAACAACGAATTATCATAATGCTTCCCTTTTTTGATAAATAATAGTTTTAAAATTGTATGTCAACCCAATGTAATAAGGCAATATATTAATGTGTTATTGTACCTGAAAATATAATATTTAGTTTCTAAATACTATTATAGAAAAGAAGTTAAAACATAGACCTTCAATAGGGATAAGAAATGAGTCGAAAAATAGTTTTAAGAGGCTGTTTTGATTCGGTCAACACGATATAAGATATGATCAGCAGCAACATAAAGCATTTTTTCGTCAACATTCCATGTTATCGCGATAAACTCTTCCCCGCTAATCTTATTACTATATCAGAATATCGAAGACTTTTATCAAGTGCAGTTTAAACCTAATCTCCAGTATTCTACCCATAAACATCATTTATTTTCCAAAATGATCTATCATGCAAATATTTAAAAGAAAAACAAATTAAAATGTGCTTTTTATTCTACCTGCGTATATGTCCCTTTTTAATTAATTCATCTCTAAGATTCTTTTCAAGATCTTTATAGAATTTAGACTCCTGCAATTTTGGCCACAATGAAGAAATAAGAATTTTTCTTGGAACATTAGCTATTAAACACAAACCCCAAACGTCAGTTATTACACCTGGAATAATTAAAAAGATCGCACCTATAATAATTGCAACTGCTTCAATTGATTCCATAGTCGGTACTCGGTTTGCTTTGACTGCTGAAACAAGTTCCTTTGCGAGAACAACGCTTTTACCTTTCAGAAATAAAAAACCTATGATAGCTGAAAACAAAATAAAAGCAACAGTCCATCCAGCCCCTATCCATTTGCCAATTAAAACAAGAAGTGTTACTTCTACACAAGGTAACAAGACGATACAAAGAAGAATTCGTAGTGCCATTTTTACCTCAACTTTCTTTCTTTTCTTTTTCCAATGCAGAACAAATTATTTCTCTTAATCGTGTTGCAATTGTTTTTTTATCATCATCTAACAATTCAGATGCATCTATCGGTTTATGAATTGTTAAGCTGACTTTTGCCGGAGTTATTCTTCCTGTTTCTTCCCATATACGGTATGTACCACTAATAGTTAAAGGTATTATCAAAGCATTAGAACGTGTCGCAAGCTGCAAACTGCCTTTTCTGAAAACTCCAACCTTATCGCCTTTGCTTCTGGTGCCTTCGGGAAAGATTACCAAAGGATGCCCTTTTCTGATGGACTCGGCACCCTTTATTATTACTCTGGCAGATTGCCTGAAATGTCCCCTGTCAATAAAAATACAGTTAATAGTTTTCATCCAAACATTAAAGATAGGCACGCGTATCAACTCTTTTTTTGCAACAAATCCGACTAACTTCGGGATGTATCCAATAATTAAAGGAATATCGAACTGTCCCTGGTGGTTACTTACAAAACAAATATTGTTAGTTTCAGGAAGATTTTCCAAACCTACAACCTGTACTACTGTCCCGGTGGTTACAACGATATTTCTAGCCCAAACTGAAGTAATACAAGCTACGTACCGCTCAGAATATTCTTTTAAAGAAAACAACCTTAAAAAAAACAGAGGAATAAACAATAAAATTGTACAAAACAAAATTATCCAGAAATAGATAAACCACAAAATTGATCTAACCATTTTTACTCCTTAAATCTACTGTTATGCTCACAGGCGGCTATTAAGCAAAGCTTAATTCGCCATCTGGCACAACTCTATGTTAAAGCAGTTTTTCATCACGAGATGAGTTTGTTTGCAATCTTTGCTACATACTCGCCCTGGACAAAGTCTCTGGAACCCGGCGCAAAACTACTTCCACATTCGCTACCGACCCTGCTCCTTCAGCGGCAGCTTCAGCCAGATCATAAACGTGTCCATACATCGAATAGTAAACGATCAACATTTTCATAATAATATCATTATATTGAGTTTTCCTTTTTTTACCTTTTCACTTCACCCGCTGCTCTTCATTTTTCCATGACACACCAGTTTGCGGGTACACGAACCACGGGTTGTGATAAAAGTATTTTAAAATGCTCAATATCTATGAGGATTCTTTCCTGACCAACACCTCTCTCTGTGGAAATGGAATTGTAATATTTGCCTGATTCAGCGCTTTATAGACAGACATGTTGGTTGCATGTAATGTGCGAAAGTATTTCTGAGTTGGAACCCAGTAACGATAACCAATGTCTACAGAAGAGTCTCCAAAATTCTCAATACCTATTTGGGGTAATGGTTTTTTAGTTATATCACTTAACGAATTCAAAGAAGATTGGATTACCTTAATGGCCTTTTCCGGGTCATCGTTGTAACTAATGCCTATGCTGCTTTCAATAATTCTATATTCTCCGGAATTATGCATAATTTCACCGACAATATGTTTATTCGGAATCGTAATTCTGATCCCATCTTCATTTATCAGTGTTGTGTTGGCCATACTTACTACCTCAACGACTCCGTCAACACCGGCAACACTGATTGTGTCGCCTACAACAAAAGGTCTACCTAATATAATCGAAAACCCTGCTCCATAGTTTGACAATGGTCCCTGAATCGCATATGTCGCGCCAAATGCTACAGCACCGATTGCAGCAATAAATGGAGCTATTGTAATACCAAATTTTCCCAAGGCTATTATGGCGGCAAATAAAATAATCAGAATTTTTGCAATGGAAGCGAGAAATTTGCTTAATGTGATATCGAGCTTTCGTCTATAACAGATTTTCCCAATGACTTTTGAAACCCACTTACCGAGGATCATCCCCACAACTAAAACGATTATTGCTCCAATAACCTGGAAGCTGTAATTTACAGAAAACTCAATTACTTTATTGATAACCGTTTGCAGTGCAGCAAATTCTTTATCCATTGTAATTACCCTTTCATCTGTTTAACTGGTTATATAATCTATCAATATTAACTAGCCTTATGTATTCTGACAAATAGCTTTATTGGGCGTTTTTTTAACATTTGTAGCCTTTTATTTTACAGATTGTTCTCGTAAATTTCTAATCTTTTTATTTTTTTCAGATTTAAAAGGCATCTACCCATTCAGATTAATCATGGAATTGAATGCTTTGGGATTACCTTGGCTGGCTTGACCTAAATTAGAACCTCGTTGTTCTCTGCCCTTAATACCTTTGTTTAGATCATCAATCGTAAAATTACCTCAGAATTTAAAATATGCTGGTAAATATCTAAGCCGACTGAAAAAGCGGTGAGCTTTTTCAGTCGGTCTTTAGCGCCTTGTTAGTCATAATTTATATGATCTTAGTTATGTATATTGAATGAGTAATAATTATAAGTTATCACTCATTAGACCTCATCTACCACGCCCTTGCCCTCCTCGAGCACCACCACCATATCCTCCTTGACCACCACCTTGTCCGCCTCTACTACCACCACCATATCCTCCTTGACCGCCGCCGTATCCTCCTCTACTAGTACCGCGACTTTCGGTGCGAGGGCGAGCCTCATTCACGTTAAGGGCTCTTCCTTGCATCTCTTTGCCATTTAGGCCATCGATTGCAGCCTGTCCTTCATCTTTAGAGGACATCTCCACAAAACCAAATCCTTTTGATTTACCGCTATACTTGTCTTTTATAATAGTAGCTTCGTCAACCTGCCCGAATGGCTTAAAAGCCAACTGCAAGTCCTCTTCGTTAACCTCATACGACAAATTTCCTACATAAATCTTCATTCTAATCTCCTTTTGTATTTAACAACGCCTAATAAAAGCATCATCGGCAAATTGCAGCAAGTCCGACTATATGCAAGTATTAGACTTTACTACTTAAGTTGTTAAGATAACAATGTATATCTTAACTTTCTCACCCGTAAGCTAAAACGTGTTGTGTCACTGATGCAAATTGGGATATTCATGCAAGCACAAGTATGGACAGTACTAACAGAAATTAAAAAAGATTATTTCCCAAAAAACGATTAAGTTCAAAGTGGTCGGGACGACTGGATTTGAACCAGCGACTTCTGCGTCCCGAACGCAGCGCTCTGGCCAAGCTGAGCTACGCCCCGACCAAATAAAATTATTAAGATATCTAATGCAGTTTTTTAATACAACCTTTTTTTATATCACTTCTAAACAACCGTTAAATCATTTACTTCTTTCTTCTCCTTCCTGAACATCTCCAGAAGGCTGACAACTAAAAATCCAAGAAGAACAATTCCCGCAATGATAGCTCCAAATATTCCCATAACTGTAAGAATCGTTACTATAATTCCAGAACACATTACACCAAGAAGGATTGCCCAAACAGCATGCTTGTATTTTATCCCGAATAAAAAAGCCGCAGCACATCCTGTCCATGCTCCTGTAACAGGGAGAGGAATAGCTACAAAAATTGCAAGCCCCAAAGTCTCGTACTTCTCAATAGCTGCACTTTTCTTTCTGGTTCTTTCAAAAAACCAGTCAAAAAAGGCCTTACCCAACCTATTTTTACTTAACAGTGACGATATCGGACCAAGTAAAAGCAAGATTGGAATAACAGGAATCATATTACCTATGATAGCTAATAAATAAGCAATAAAAGGATTTATTCCCAGCCAATGAGCGACAGGGATTGCTCCTCTTAACTCTACAATCGGCAATGTGGATATTAAAACAACAACAGCCTCCTCTGAAATTCCTTTATCCTGAAAATATTGAGCAAGCCGGTGTCCTAGAGATACATGATCAACCTCACCTGTGCCGTATGCCTTGTCAGGCAAAAGTATTGCAAATATTAGCAATATAATAAATAAACCTGCTAACTGAACTAGTCTTTTTTCCAACCATACTCTCCGATGAGAGGAACGAACATACATCCCAAACACTCCTTTCGAATAATGTTGTTTCCTGTTTTCTTTATTACAGTTAGCACTTGATAAGAACTTCTTCCAACGGGAATTACTAAAATACCACCATCAGCAAGTTGTTCCATAAAAGAAACGGGCAAATCCGGAGCACCTGCTGTAACAATAACTCCGTCAAATGGTGCCTGCTCCTGCCAACCTTTGGTTCCGTCACCAACAAGAAATCTAATATTTTTGTATCCCAATTCATCCAAAACTGCGTTTGCTTCTTCAGAAAGAATTTTAATTCTATCTATTGTATATACCTCTTTTGCCAATTCTGACAATACGGCTGTTTGATATCCTGATCCTGTTCCTATTTCAAGAACACGTTCATCACCCTTCAATTCAAGCAATTCGGTCATATATGCTACCATATAAGGTTGTGAAATTGTCTGACCATGTCCAATCGGCAAAGGATGATCTTCATAAGCATGATTCTTCTCTTTTGTTTTAACAAATTTATCTCTAGGAACTACCCTCATGGCATTCAAAACACTCTCATCTTTTATTCCCCTGAGAATAAGCTGTGTTTCTACCATTGAATTTCTTTTATCTTTATAATTATTCATCTTGTGCTGGCTTCTGTATTGTCACTTCTCTCTCTTTTTTCATTTCCATTCTCCCCTCTCCCTTTACTCTCCAAATCAATTTAAAAAAACGCATTGTATCAATAAACGGATGGATTTTACTTATCCTGTCTTCAGGATATATTGTGCGTATTGGAACAGAAACAATCTTCATCCCCTTTCTTCCAGCCTGAATAAGAATTTCTGATTCAGTATCGTAACGACTTGATTGAGGATTAATTCTCATTAACACCTCAAGGCGCATCAGCCTATAACCGCATTGACTGTCTGGTATTGACTGACCTGCCATTTTTGATACAACCCATGAAGTAAATTTATTTGTTAAATAACGATGCAAAGGCATTTCTTCGGTCTTTGACATCCTGTTTCCAACAACTATTTCTGCATCATTTTCAATTGAAGCTTTTTTAAATAATGGTATTTCGTCCGAATCATGCTGTCCATCTGCATCGAGAATTACCACTGCATCGTATTTATCTGCAATAACTTGCTCAAAGCCTGTTTTCAAAGCAGCACCTTTGCCTCGGTTTTCTGAATGCATCAGTACTTGCGCACCGGCATCAGCAGCCTCCCGTGCAGTAGCATCTATTGAACCGTCATCAACTACAAATACATGTTGCAGGTGTTCCAGGCACTTCGCAACTACGTCAGCAATTTTACCGGATTCGTTATAAGCAGGAATAATAGCACATATTTTTTTTAGTTCTTTCATAAACTGTCTCTCCAAATATTATTAAAAACAATCCATTGATCCGGAAAACTTCGAATGATTCCTTCAATGCTCATTACACAATTAGTGAAAGAATAACTCCAATCATTTGTTCCATTTTCATTTACGCTATTTGCTAAGAACGGTTCTTCAAAACAAAACAAAAATCCACCTTCAGGTTTTCTCACACAATATGCCGGCATTAAAAAAGAATCTGTTCTTAACGCCAGAATAGCCGGACCTTTAGGAAGTTTAACTTTCTTATCAAAAAAAACCGTTTCTTGTCCCTTGTCTCCCAAAAGAAGATCTCCAAGCAAAGCCAAAACCTCTCCACGCTTCAAAACATCCTGACAACCATGAACCGCGATTTCAACAGGCATAGATTTCATGCCAGTTTTTCCACGTATATCGAGAAAAAGCTGATTGACTCTGACATCCTTATGGGGTAAATACACAGTGTTAAGAGGATACCCTTTCGCAGCCAGTAACATTCCTGCCAATTCCCAGTTTCCAATATGTGCCGAAAGTATTATAACACCTCGGCCCTGAGCCAGACACTTATCTAAATGTTCCAACCCAGTGAATGTAACTAGTGAATCAATATTTTCAAGGTAATAGTCGGTTAAACAAATGAAATCAACAATATATTTCCAGAAATTTCTAAACACATTGCGACCCAGATGCTCCTTGCTTTTTAAGTCGGCCTTTGTCCCTAGAATAACATTTGCGTTAGACAATATATTTTTTCTGCGGGAGCGATCAAGCATAAAGGAAATGTCACCTAATTTCTCTGCTAACCACAAAGATTTTTCAGAGCCTAACGTCTCTGAAAACCTTTGTAAGGTTCTATAAAACAGGTACTGGAACATCGCAAGGCTGAAAGGTTTTGCCGAGAACCATTTTTGCAATCATTTCTGATGAGTCAGGTTTTCGGAAAAGATCCATTGAAGATTTCATTTCTTTAATTCGTATAGGATCATCAAGGAAATTTTGAACTAATTCAGGCAATTTTGAAATTGACTTAACTTCCTTTGCCAAACCATTCTTCGCAAGAAATTTAGTGTTTTTTACTTCCTGTCCGGGAAGTGGGTTCATAATAAGCATAGGAAGTTTTTTTACAATTGCTTCAGTAACAGTTAAACCCCCAGGTTTTGTTATCATCAGGTCAGCTGCTGTCATTAGCTTATCCACTTTGCTAGTCTTGCTAAGAACCATTACATTACTGCTTGTTTTTTCTCTATAAATACATAGTTTCTCATAAAGAGCTTTATTTGTGCCAGTTAAAGCTATAATAAGCGGTTTAGATTGCATTTTTCTAAGACTTTGAAGTATTTTCTTTACAGGAAGAAGGCCGCTGCCTCCTCCCATAATTAAAAGCACCTGTGAGTCTGTATCAATTCCGCACTCTCTTCTTGCTTCGTCTTTTGAAACGAATTTTGAAAATTTAGATAATACCGGTATTCCAAAAGCCTTAATCCTATCGTCTAATATTCCTTCTGAAAGTAATTTTTCACGAACTGCCTCTGAAGGAACTATGTATTTATCAACACCATTCATGATCCAATAAGAATGAACAAAATAATCTGTAACTACAGAAATAAGGGGCATACGACTGCCTGTTTCTTCCTTGTAAGTTGCCATTACACCACAGGGATATGCCTGAGTACAAATTACTGCGTCAGGCTTTGTCCTTTCTATAAGCCTGTTTAATCGTGGCAATTTTTTTTTGTGAACCGCATCCTGTAACCTCTTCAACCTTTCTTTGACTTTCCTGTTATCGTAAAGATAAGCCCACAACTCAGGAGTTTTTCTAACTACCCCCAAATATGCGTTAAGTACCACTTTGTCGAGAATCGGATGAATTACTGCCAGAAAATCATAAACACGTGCATTTACAGTCGGATTTTGTTCTTGAATCGATTTTTTTATTGCAAGAGCAGCAATATGATGACCTGAATTACGATTCACATACAGTATAAGGACATTTTTCATTATGTATTCTTTTCCAAGGATTCACAGTAAGTAATCTCATGTTTCAAAAAAGTCTTTTATAGAAGTATAAGTTCTCTTACACGGGGATTCAATAGAAAATAGTTTATATAAAAGATGGAGTACGTCTATTAGAATTCATTTTATACTTTGCATTTTGTTGAACCAACTAAATCTCATCATATATGCTTTCGCAATCGTCTTCCTAGATTGGTTCTTCAGGCAAAATCTCAGCACTCTCTTCATTATTATTTTCATTTTCAATAACAAGGATACTTTTTTCTTTAACATCTACGGCAATTATAGCTTCTCCGGGTTCAACTTCATCACCCTCTTCACAATAAAGATCGGTTATAATTCCTGAGCAATTGGATTTTATTTGAATATTCTTTCCGCTGCATGAAAGTTCACAAATTTCATCACCCTTTTCCACATCGTCTCCTTCTTGAACAAACCAATACAAAATAGTAGCATATTCTTCATTTTCAGGAAGATCATTAACAAACACTTCTTTCATGATTTATTGTCTCCACATATCCATTTAATAGACCTTACAAACCAAATGTTTATCAAAACTCCAGTATTTAACATTATGTTTTTTTGTATATCAAGCCCTTTTCCAAAAAAAATGCCTACAATTGCTTTTTTAGTAATTATACCGAAAACCGGACATGAAAAACATCCCCGTCCTGTACAAAATAGTCCTTGCCCTTAATAAGAGTTTGGCCTAATTCTTTTGTCTTAGCTTCTGAACCAGCTTCAAGCAAATCAGACCATTTTGTTACTTCTGCTCGAATAAAACCTCTTTCCAAATCACTATGAATTGCTCCTGCCGCCTGCGGTGCTAAAGAGCCATTTTTTACATTCCAAGCCCTAACTTCATCTTTTCCGACTGTAAAAAAGCTAATCATTCCAACTAGCTCTAAAGCAGCTTGACTAAGGCGTTCAACGGCAGGTTTGGAAAATCCTATTTCTTCTAAGAATAGTTTTCTTTCTTCTTCTGTTTCAAGAGCATCTATTTCAAGTTCCATCTGGCAAGAAACTGTAACCACTTCAGTTTGTGAATTCCTTGTGCTGGATAAAGCTGTTTCTTTAGGAACATCCTCACCGGTGTTTAAAACTACAAGACATGGCTTCATTGTCAGAAACTGAAAGCTATGAAGCAAATTGTTTTCTTCAGATGTGAATTCAACACTCCTTAAGTATTTTTCATCTTCTAACGCTTCTTTGCATTTTTCAAGTACACTTTTTAATTTTTGCTGTTCTGGTTTTTTATTAACGCGTATCTCTTTCTCCAGTCTTTCAAGTCTTCTTTCTACAAGAATCAAATCAGATAATATAACTTCACACTCAATTGTTTCAAGATCACGCTTAGGATCTATGGTTGCTGATGGATGAAAAACATTATCTGAAGGAAATTGTCTTATTACGAAACAAAGGGCATCTGCTTTTCTTGCAGCATCCGGCCAGGTGGATTTTTCACAAGTTCCAGTTTCTATTGCAGGAATAAGGGCAAGATTAATTTCAGCATGTTTTAACTTCTGCGGTTTGTACATATCGCCTAAACGATCGACACGAAAATCACGAATCCAAGCATTTCCTTCGAAGACATTACCGGAATGTGTGTTTTCAATCTTTTTCTGTGTTAACAATTGAAAGACCGTTTTCTTACCTGATTGAGCTAATCCAAGTATTCCTATTTTCATAATTTTCCTTACTGATATTTATCATTACTAACTATATTAATTTTGCAATCACATCTCCAGCGGAGCATCTATCCCAAGAATAGCCAGTCCGTTACGAATCACAATACTGACAGCTTTACATAATAAAAGCCGATGATGCATAAGAGTTTCATCTTCAACTATTACCCGATGCTTTTCATAGTACTTGTGAAATCTTTGAGCAGCTTCTTCCAAATACGATGTTATTCTATTTGGGTCCATGGATTTTGCAGCACCAGCTACAACATCTGTAAAACTGCTCAAAAACCGTATCAAACCTTTTTCTTCCTCTTCAACCAATCTTTCTGATCCTGATATTTTAAAATCGATCTTATTAATATCGCCTCCAACTGAAACGAATTTTTTAAATATACTATGTACCCTGGCATGTGCATATTGAACATAATAAACAGGATTATCAGTAGTTTGCTTTTTTGCCAATTCCAGATCAAAATCAAGATGACTGTCGGTGCGTCGCATAACGAAAAAATACCTTGCGGCATCTTTACCCACTTCTGAAAGAATCTCCCTTAAGGTTACGAATTCGCCCTTTCTAGTTGACATCGATTTCTTTATCTTACCTTCAAACAACGTGCATAACTGTACAATTAAAATATCAAGACTTTTTACATCATGACCGAAAGCTTCAACAGCTGCTTTTATTCTGGGTATATAGCCGTGATGATCTGGGCCCCATAAATTTACGACCTTGTTATATCCCCTTTCGTACTTATTCATGTGATAAGCAATATCAGAAGTTATATACGTCATTTCACCACTGCTTTTTATAAGGACTCTGTCTTTGTCGTCTCCAAATTGAGTACTCTTAAACCAAAGAGCCCTTTCCTTTCTGTATGTAAGTTTCTTCTTTTCTAATAACTCCAGACAATCCTCGACCTTATTGGCAGCAGCCAATTCTCTTTCGCTGAAATAATCATCGAAAACGACCCCAAATTCCTCCAAATCCTTTTGAATGTCTTTCAAAAATAATTTGATAAGAACTTCTGGCTATATTCTCTAAATCACAGGAAGAAGCTTTTGGATGTTTAAGCAAAATCTGACGAGCAACATCCCATATATATTCTCCCTGATAACCATCCTCGGGAAATTGCACTTCTTCTCCATCTAACATTTTACAGCGTGATATAACAGACTCACCTAAAAGCGAAATCTGTTTTCCACGATCGTTTAGATAATATTCGCGAGTGACGCAATATCCTGCCCATTGAAGAATATTTGATAACACGTCGCCTACAGCAGCCTGTCTTCCATGAGCTAAAGTCAATGGACCCGTAGGATTTGCGCTAACAAACTCAACAAGAACTCTTATATCGATTTTATTATCTTCTTTACCGAATGAACCGTCTTTTTCAAATATTTCAAGAAGCATGCACTCGAAAGCTTTTTCATTTAAAGTAAAATTCAAAAACCCCTGTCCGGCAATTTGAACATCTTCGTAATATGCATCATTTTGAAATTTTGGTGTTTTTAAAACTCCCATAAGATGCTCTGCAATTAATAACGGCTTCATCCTGGCCTGCCTGGCAAGCTGCATGGCTACATTTGTACATACATCTCCGTATGTTGAATCTCGAGGAATTTCAAGCTGACATTGAGGTATTTGATCAACTGTTAGTTTTCCCTCAGACATCAGGAGTTTCAAACCATCAATAATTCTCTCTTGTAAATTTTCTCTAATATTGCGGTTCAATGAACATCTCCCTTTACTGATGTACCTAACTTTTTCCTAAATCTGACTATTCGAGCATCTCCCCAAAGTCTTTCAAGTTGATAATACTCTCTTAAGTCTTTTTGAAATACGTGTACAATTACATCTATATAATCAATTACAGCCCACTGGCCTTCATGAACACCGTCCGATCTGAATGGCCAGCAATTTTTTTTCCTTAAAACATGATGTATCTCTTCACATATTGCCTTTACATGCCGATCAGAGCCTCCAGAACAAATCACTAAATAATCTGCAATGTCGCTTAACTTATGCATGTCCATTACAACAATATCTTCGGCCTTTTTGTCATCGGCTGCATCTCTACAGTAACGCGCTAAGTCTCTTGAGTTAATAACATTCTCCTTAAATATACATTCAGTAAATAGATAGTTCCTGATTGATAATCTTTATTTATAAAGATTTTTATCGATTATATATCGCTCAACTTTTTCAGGCACAAGATAACGTATGGATTTTCCCAGAATAACTTGTTTTTTTATAAAACTGGATGATACTTCTACTTGCGGAATTTGAACTATATTCTTAACAAGTTTCTTCCACGTCTTTTCATTTAATTTAGTTTTTTCCATCCCTATATCTTCCGGACAATACCCTGGACGAACAGCCATTACAAACTTGCACAAATCAACAAGAGTATCAATCTCTTTCCATAAATACATTTCCATAAAATTGTCTGTGCCAACTATAAAACAGACGTTTTCAGGAGACAATAGTTTAAGACAATATCTTACAGTATCAATTGTATAGCTGGTTTTTGAACTGTTTATTTCAATTTGAGAAACTTTAAAATTTTCATTATCAGATATTGCCAGCTTAACCATATTTAATCGGTCAACAACGTTTGAGACTGATTGCAAATCTTTGTGAGGTGGAATCATAGCCGGAACAAACACAATCCGCTCAAGCCCCATCGTCTCTCTTATTGTTTCTGCGGCAACCAAGTGACCTATGTGAGGAGGATCAAATGTTCCTCCATATAGACCTACCGGACCTTTGAGTTTATCAAATGCCTTCATTAGATTGCCCATTTGCTTTTCAATTTCTGCTAATTTTTCTAATAATACAAAAATGATATATATTAGAAATCTCTTTTTTTGTCGACTATTGAATTATTTAATAGTTATTCTCACATATATTCCCCATTTATGGCAGGAATTTGATCGTTACAAATATCCATGTTTGTAAAGGCTATACGAGCGAGAGACAGGAGGTAACGACGAACTTAACTGACCTTTACCTAATTCCACAAAAACCGCGTTGCTATAAATTTTAGATTTATACTTTTTTCAATCAGCAACAAATAATAATGGTTTAACATCAACTAGTCCCTGACCTGGCCTTCACCCCTAACTACATATTTATAGGTATTCAGTTCTTCCAAACCCATCGGACCTCTGGCATGTAAGCGATCGGTACTTATCCCTATCTCAGCACCAAGCCCAAATTGGAAACCATCGTTAAACCTAGTAGAAGCATTGTGAAAGACAGCCGAAGAATCAACTTTTTTAACAAATATTTCTGCGGCTTTTAAATCATCAGTAACAATACAATCTGAATGAGCAGACCCATACCTGGATATATGTTGAATTGCATCTTCTATATCCTTAACAACTTTCACAGAAAGAACAAGATCAAGGTATTCTTCAGACCAATCGTCTTCAATAGCCTCTTTTGATAAAGGCAATATCTTTATTGTTTCAGAACAGCCTCGTATTTCGACTCCATTCTTTCTTAAAGATTCATCAAGTATCGGAAGTATTCGTTTAGCTATTTTTTGGTGTACTAAGAGAGTTTCAGCAGCATTACATACGCTTGGCCTTTGAACTTTTGCGTTAATCAAAATACTTTTAGCCATCTCAATGTTTGCCATTTTATCAATATAAACATGGCAAACGCCTTTGTAATGTTTGATTACAGGAATTTTTGACATTTCAGTCACGGCACGAATCAATCCTTCACCTCCGCGTGGAATAATTAAATCAATATGTTCATTCATGCCAAGCATTATTTTAACAGCTTCCCTATCAGTAGTCTGAATAAGCTGTATAATATCACTATTAACACAGTTTTTCTCTAATGCCCTTCTTAAGACACTGCTTATAGCTTGATTGGTTTCTATAGCTTCTTTGCCTCCGCGTAGAATAACTGCATTGCCTGACTTAAAACATAAGGAAGCTGCATCAGCTGTAACATTTGGTCTGGACTCGAATATAATACCAATTACACCAATAGGAACCCTTACCTTACTAATTCTTAAACCGTTAGGTCTTGTCCAGAAACGAATTTCCTCGCCCACAGGATCCTGCAATGCTGCAACTTCTTTTAATCCTTCCACCATCGCTTTCATCCGCTTTTGCGTAAGTTCCAATCTATCTAACATTGCTGAAGAAAGATTTAATTTTCTTCCGTTTTTCAAATCTTCTTGATTTGCGATTTCTATATCTTTAGAAGCAGCTTCGATTTCATTTGCCATATCTTCCAGGCATTTATTCTTTATGGCTGTACCTAAATTTGCAGCGTCTTCAGCTGCTTTTCTGGCATTCTTACCAAGCATTTTCATTATTTGTTTCAAATCCATCGAAAACTCCTAACACTTTCTATTGGTTACCTTTAAATCTCCACACCCACATATTTTACAATATTACAAGATTGTCTCTGTGAATAACTTCATCGTAATCTTTGTAACCAAGCATGCTTTCAATTTCGCATGTTTTTTTTCCTATTATTTTTTCCACTTCCTGAGCACTGTAATTAGCTAATCCTTGCGCAATAGCTTTTCCTTTTGAATCCACAATAGTCACGGCATCACC
>JAVCCS010000178.1 GCA_030765365.1 Candidatus Theseobacter exili | reverse complement strand
ATAATCAGCATTACTGTCTTCGCCATAGATCCTTTTTATAACATCTTTACCGAAAACGTGGCTGTATGAAAGCACCAGATTACAATGAGGATTAACAACATACTTCATCATTACATCCAACTCCTGACCCAGATAATCTTCTCCATTGGAAGGCCGGCCTAGATAACCAAAAATAGAACCTTTTTCCTGTGTAGGGCCTGACCCCATATACCACCGGTCTCTGCTTTCAGTAAGCCAGATAACATGATAATCTGTTCGTATCGTCAGCCTTTTAAGCGGCCTGATTATCGCTTGAAAAAAGATATTTGTGCTATTCATCAGATCACAAAAAGGCAAAAAGATTATATTTTCGCGTTCCGGGGGCCATCTGAAAAAATGTTCCATGCTCATTATCCGCAGGATCATCATCACCTGAACTCACAAAAAAGCCCATCCGCAACCACGGTTTCCAGGGGACCTCTTTAAACTGATAGCCGACTTCACCATCAACAGCATACGCCTGCTGGTCCAGTTCATACCAGTCACCAAACTGCAGGCCGCCCCACAATAAAACATCCAGCTGACCAGGACCCACATCGTAGACACCAAGTACATGCCCTCCAATCATCTGAATAGCAATATCCACACCATCCGCCGATATGGTACTGCCGCTATTATCGACCCGCTGGGTAACCGCCCTACTGTCTTCATAGTTATAAAAAAAGACAGCCATTTCTGTTTTGGGAAATACCGCCCCCCGTTTTGACGTCAACGTAGCAGTCGTAATCTCTATATCTTCAATTGTGCGATTTATATCTTTTTCCCACCCGCCTTGAGTCGGATAAAAAAAGGAAGTCGTAAAAGTAACCGCATCGTTTACATAGCTGAACAAACCACCATCAAAACTTCGGGCGAAAGCGGACCAGCCAAAAGAACTGATTAACCGATCAGCCAAACACATCTTTTTCAGAACAGTAAACTTTTTCCCATCCTCTTTTCGAACAGCCTCCAGCCCGTCACTATACTCAAACCGGCCGATTTTCAAAGTAATATTGTTATCAAACAGGTCATGAAACCGGACATATGCCTGGTGAATACCAATGTTATAAGGGTCCTTTTCCTTATTATGTAAATAATATAATCCGCCCATTCCCAGCGGGCCGGCCGGCGGAGGAGAAACTGCATCATCAGGCAAATCGAACATATGAACATATTGAGGTTGAACAAAAACATTCATATGGTTTGACGCAAACCTCATATTAATACGGGTCCTCTGAAACCCGTATTGATATTCATTGTTATCCAAAGGGGCTTTAAACCAGTCCCAATAGGCAACTCTCGCAATAATTTCTCCACCCAGAGTCAACCTTTTATTTTCATCCTCAGACTTATACAACTGCAACCCACCGTCTTTAAATGAATAAGCCTTATCAAAAGACGGCTTCTCACTAACGCCCTCTTCAGCAAAAAGAGCACCAGCAAAAAAACATACAAACGAAAAAACCAACCAAAAAGATATAACCGCTTTTGATTTAACCTGCTTTAATTTTTTCAGACACATGGTCCGCCTCCTCTGTTTTCTCAAAAACATTATCCAGTATAGTTCTTATTTCTTTTTCATTTTGAATACTGGTAGTCGCCCCGACAACCCTGCCATTTTTAAAATAAACAGTGAACGGCAACCCCATAAAAAAAGAACACTCCGGCAAGTTTTTTATAGAAGAAGCAACCCGAATATCAAAATCCATGTCTACTATCCGGACATGCGAATATTCCTGCTCCAGTTTTTCCATGACAGCATAAACGGGAAGACACATCGGCCCCATCCGTCCGCAACAAACCATAACATTGGCATTATTGTTAAATAATTCTTTCAGTTCTTCCTGACTTTCTACATGCTTAAGATTTGTATCTAACACGACAACCTCCCCTTATTTATGTTTACCTTAACGTTTTAAAAATAAAAAGCTAACTTCAGCAAAAGATTATCTTCTTCGCCCACCACCACCTCTGCCACCTCCTCTACCGTCACGAGGGCCTTTTCCTAAACCCTTACCCATACCACGTCCCATACCTCTGCCGCCGCCACCCGAGACAAAACCGGAACCAGGAGACATCTGCCCCTGACCGGGGCTAAAACTCTGTCCTGCTCCTGCACCGGAATAAATTGCGTCTTGAGGACAAACCTGAGCGCAGCTTCCACAATCTACGCACTTACCGCCATCAATCAGGGCCTTACCATTATCCGTCTCCATAGTTATTGCCTCAACGGGACAAACTGGCACGCACACACCACACCCTACACATTTTTCTTTATCTACCTGAAACATCACTTGCCTCCTTTCTGTAATATAATAACAACTTCCATATTCAAATCTTTTTATGTTATCTTAGCTAAAATTTTATCTGGTGAAATTCTATGTAAACCCAATCCAAGCTCTTTTATCGGATTCGCATTTAAGGCCAACCCTAAAAGCTGGGGATAAAGAAGTATGGGTAAATTATACTTACTATACTCTTCATCTATTTTTTTCTGCTGGTCACTATACATGAGATAACAGGTTTGACATTGAAGGACCATTGCATCCACTTCTTTATTCATAAAATCATCAAGTTTCTTTTGTACTAACGAATGGGCTAAATCTTCAGAAACCGGAAAAGCCTTCCCACCACAGCAAAGACCAAGAGTCTCATATTCAATAGGATGGGCCCCTGTGGCAGAAATAAGTTCATGAAGGGTCTTGGGATTATCCGGCTTCTCAAATTCCTCAAAAGCAGACCTTGGTTTTAAGTAATGGCAACCATAATGAGGAGCTACACGAAGACCGGACAAATCCCTTTTTACCTCTCTCTTTATTTTTTCTACACCTATATCTTCATAAAGAACTCTTGAAATATGTTTTACCTTGACTTTTCCCTTGTACTCTAACCGGATATCTCGCAATTTTTCATTTACTTCATCTCTTGTTGCCTTATCTTCTAACCTTTCTATTGCCTCTGCCAAAGCACCGGTGCAGGCAGCGCAAAGGGTAAGAATATTTAATCCCCTGGTTTCTGCTAAAGCCAGATTCATTGCTGCCATCAAAAGCCCTGTCTCTATACTCAAATTAACCTGATTCATACCACAACAAACAAAATCTTTAATATCAATCAACTCAATCCCAAAATATTTACAAACCCACCTGGAAGCAACTTCGTACTGAAGAACCTTTGTAGGAGTAGTACAACCTAAAAATAAAGCATATTTATTCATTCTTTATCAACTCTTGGTTTAATTTTATTAACACCGGTTAACTCAATTATTTTCTTAAGTTTCGGGTGATCCTCTTTTAAAGAAGGGAGGGAAAGCTCCTCCCTTTTTTTGATCCAGTTCTCCTCAGTAGGGAAAACTATACCTGTTTTAACAACCTGTTTTGTCTGCTCAACCCAGGCTGACGGAGCATAACCTTCCTTAGCCGCCATATTTTTTAAGACATTTAAAACATTAAAAAAACTAACATTCTGAGGGCAGCGCTGTTCACAATTATGACAGGTTGCGCAATACCAGATATAAGGGCTGCTTAAAACCTGCTTTCTCATCCCTAATCTCACCATCTTGGCTAATTTCTTCGGGCTATACTCGGAAAATACTTCATGGATAGGGCATCCCGCAGAACAGGTCCCACAGCTAAAACAGGCGGCCAGTCCCCGCGCATCAGGATGTGCTATAACCTCGGATTTAAAATTAGGATCAAGCTCTGAGATAGAGACCGGGTTTTTTAACTCAAGGATCTTTTTAATTTTATTCATCCCTCTCGAGTTCCTCCATAAGCGCCTTCTTTAATTCTTCTTTTTTTGGCACCCCCATAAATTTAAGAACACCGTTAACAGCTATCGCGGGAACGGACATAACTCCATATTGAGCAGCCCTTGTGGTATCGACAGTAATATCTACTTCTTCAACTGTTATTTCACCGCTTAACTCTTCAGATAAACCCTTAAGCATCTCCTTTACCACCGGGCAACCGACACACCCCGGGGACATAAAATCTTCCACATAAACCTCTTGCATTGTTATACCTCCTATGTTTGCTTTACCATAAATTCAGGCAGCTGTATTTCGCCTTTTCTTAATTCACTGTCCGCGCAGGAAGCAGCGGCTTTGGCCTGCACAATCGAATCAGGGATATCTTTCGGCCCCTGTGCCGAACCACAGATATAAACACCCCTCACATTCGTTTCCACAGGTCGAAGTTTAGGATGGACTTCCTTAAAAAAACCGTTTTCATCTAGATTTACGCGCAGTAGCTCTGCAAGATGTTTCGTGCCCTTAGATGGAACAGTTGCGCAAGACAGTATAATTAAATCTACTTCCAACTTGAGAAGCTCATTTATATCAGAATCTTCGACCTTCAAAATAAGATTTTTTGTCTCGTTATTCTCGACAACTTCAGCGGGCCTGCCATGAATAAAATTAACGCCGATTTCTCTTGTGCGTTTGTAATATTCTTCAAATCCCTTGCCTGTAGTACGTATATCTATATAAGAGATGTAAACTTGAGTGTCCGGTAATACCATCTCTTTTATTATCTGGGCATGCTTCAGGGCATACATACAACAAACAGAAGAACAGTATCTATTTGCGTTTTCATCACGTGAGCCCACGCATTGAATCATCACAATACTCCGAGGTTCTTTTCCATCGGCAGGCCTTAAAAGCCTGCCCTTTGTCGGGCCATCTATATCAAGGAGCCTTGCCAGCTGAAATTGAGTGATAACATTACTGTATCGACCATATCCGTATTCGGTCTTCTGAGTAGGATTGTACTCATCAAAACCCGTAGCCACAATAATGGCACCTACTTTTAACTCTATTGTTTTAGGTTCCTGTTTAAAATTTATTGCAGAAGTGGGACAAATTTTCTCGCATATTTTACAAGAACCTTTCTGAAAATAAAGACAATTTTGGGTATCTATAACCGCTTTTTTGGGTATTGCCTGGTCATAAGGTATATATATTGCTTTACGCTCACCTAAACCTCTCGAATACTCATTATCAACCACCTTTGTAGGACATTTTTCAATGCATAACCCGCAACCGGTACATTTTTTTTCATCAACGTATCTGGGTTTCTGACTAACTACAACACTGAAATTACCTATATGGCCTTCTACCTTTGTTACCTCTGAATTAGTCAATAGATTTATATTTGGATGAATATTAGTATATGCAGTTTTAGGAGCTAATATGCAGGGAGCACAGTCATTTGTGGGGAAAACTTTATAGAGTAATGCCATTTTCCCTCCAATAGTTGGCAATCGCTCCACAAGGTGTACTTTATACCCCTTGTCCGCTAAGTCCAACGAGGCTTCTAAGCCAGCCACTCCTCCTCCAATAACTAAAACCGAGGGATTAACTTCTACAGTAACCTTGGGAATTTTCCGCCTTAAACGCATTCTTTTCACAGTTTGCTCGATAAGCCTTTTGGCATTATCCAGGGCATGTTTTTCGTCAACCTTATCTGGACTGCCGAACATAGTCCACTTTCTAATATCAATTAAATCTACAAACGCGGGGTCTATTCCTATTTTTTGTCCGCACCGTTGAAACGTCATCAAATGTAAACCAGGGTCACAGGCAGCAATAATGACCCTCTCCAGATCACTGTCCCTTATAGCATTCTGAATAACAATCTGCCCTTCCTCAGAACAGGAAAACTTATTATCGGCAACAAAAACAACTTCCTCAAGCCCTCGTGAAAAATCAAGCAGGGCCGGTATATCAACACCCCCGGCAATATTCTTGCCACACTGACAGATAAAAACACCTATTCCTGTTTTTTTCCCATTTTTGTTCTGTTCCACTTTTAGTTACCTCTTTTTTCGAATATATCATTAGCCGCAACAGCCCCCTGGGCAGCAGCTGTTATTGTCCTCTTTACCGGCTGATTGGTTACATCGCCAACGGCATATATTCCATCGATATTTGTTCTGCCTTTTTCGTCAACAATAATATAGCCTTTTTCATTTATTCTTATTCCGGCCTTTTCTGCCAACTGACTATTAGGAATCTCTTCTAACTGAAAAAACACGCCATCGGTTTCTATCTCTTTGTTATCACCGGTTTTCTTATCAGATAAAAGGACACTATTTACCATCATATTTCCTTTAATCTCTTTTATTTCCATGTTAGCTAAAACCTCTACTCTTTTTTCTTCCATCCTTTCTGTAAGGATTTTCTCTGCCCCTACTCCGGGACTCAAAAATACCAGGACCACCGATGATGCTGACTCAGCCAGATATAAAGCAATCTCTGCCGCAGGCCTGCCTTCCCCTATCACCGTTACTTTCCTATTTCTAAAAAAACCACTATCACATACCGCGCAATAGCTGACCCCTCTGCCGCGCAACTCATTCTCGCCAGGCACACCAAGCATTCTTGGATGTCTTCCAGAAGCATTAATTACGTTATCGGCTATATATTTAGATTT
>JAVCCS010000289.1 GCA_030765365.1 Candidatus Theseobacter exili | reverse complement strand
TTGCTCTTGGATTTGCATATTATCTTTATGGTGCAGTTATAAAATATATTAGAATATTAATACCTGCAATTATTATAGTTTATGCTGTAGCAATATTCTCTCCTGAAACCATTCCGAAATCTTCAATGAGAACGTTTTCACTCATAACCCCATCATACTTTATGGACAGAAGTATCAATAAAGATTTAGGAGAAGTCGGATGGAAATCAAATTGGAGAACTACTCTTGCCAAAATTGCATTCATGGAAATGGAAAAAAAACCCTTAATGGGCAAAGGGTTTTCTTTTTCATATGACGAATTATACTATAATGCTATGATAGCTAAAACAGGGGCTATGACTAGATTCGGAGGATTACTATCATCTGGAGGCTATCACAATACCCTACTTTTTCTGGGAGTAAAACTTGGCATACCAATTACAATTTTGTTTATTGCAATTCTACTAAATATCTATATAAGATTTCTCATTTTCACAAAAAGACTTGATAATACAACAACAAAACAATTTTCTGTTCTACTTTCTTCCGTTTTTATCTGTATTCTTGGCAAGCTGTTAACCAATGGAGGTCCTCTTGATATCTTTGATATTTCGATTATGCTTGGAATGATGCAAGGAATGATGCTCAGAGAGCCACAAGAAGAAAAAGAAGCCCCAGCAGATAGTATTAACGATGAATCTTTAGCGGACAGCTTGATGATTAAACAACTCGAGCATAACAATCGATTAAACACTTACAAAAGATGAAAATCTCAATAATCACTCCAACTTTTAATTCACTTTCAAATCTAAAGCAGACACATAAATCTATTGCCGATCAGCAGAGTGCTGAATTTGAGCACATCATTATTGATGGAAATAGTGAGGACAGAACTCACGAGTGGCTTAAAACAAATGGCAATGCAATAAAAGATGAGAGTAAAACAAATTCTTCAAGTTTTTTATACCCATCTCTGGATGAGAATATATACGATGTGACAAAATCTCAGAAAGAAACGTTTCAATATATCTCAGAACCTGATAACGGAATATATGATGCCTTAAATAAGGGATTTCAACATGCTACAGGAGAAATTTTTGCATGGTTAAACAGCGATGAACAATATCTTCCAGGCACACTAAAATTAGTCACTGATTTTTTCAAAAAACATCCAGATGTTGATATTCTTTTTGGTAGTATGCTTATGGTTGATGATAACGGAGAACTGCTTGCTTTCAGAAAAGCAATGCCGATGAGGTTATTTTTTTTGCGAGCATCGTACCTATACAATTTTTCATGTGCAATGTTTTTTAGAAAAGAGTTATTCCAAAAATTAAATGGTTTTAATTCAGACTATAAAGCTGGAGCAGACATGGATTTTGTCTACAAAGCAATGATGAAAAAAGCCAAAACAAGAAATACAAATCACTTTCTGTCAACATTCATTTATAATGACAAAAACCTAAGTTCAGAAGAATGGGCAACAGATGAACATGAAAAACTTATAAACGAATTAGGCATAGAAAATAAAATTTCGCGTGCATTCATCAACCTTGCTAGGCTTACAGAGAAGTTTATGCAAGATGGCTACAAATGTCAGACACCTTTGAATTACTCAATACATACAGACGAAACAGACAGAAGAAAAGATTTTTCATGCTCAAAAGTCTCGGCCAAATGGCCTGGACACAAAAAACCATATATTTTGAATCATAGAAATAGCTAATCATAATTTAAGAATTAAGAAATGAAATAACGAAAGGTTACAATGACTTCACAACAAATATCAATAAAAGCAATTAGACAGATTGAGAAACAGATTAGATTATCAAGTATTAAATTCATCTGTAAAAATATTCTAAAAAAAACGATGCGTCAAACAAAACATGTGCGAGAGTGGTACCATAGACCAATGGACCACGACAGGATTATGGAAATCCCTTTAACAGCTCTACTACTAGATGCAAAGCAAAACGATAAAATTCTTGACATCTCAAGTCCTAAACTATTAGCACTATATTATGCGCTAAATGGATACAATCATGTTGTTGCCGCAGATTTAGAAGAATATTTTATTAAAGATTTTAATACTTTCAATAAAGAGGCAAACCTGAAGATTAATACATCTGTTTTTGATGCATCCAAAGAAATTCCTTTCCCGAATGCTACATTTGATAAAATTTTCTCAATCTCAGTTCTTGAACATATTCCTGATAATGGAGATAAATTAGCTTTGCAGGAAATGCTAAGAGTATTAAAGCCATCAGGGTCAATAGTTATTACTCTACCTGTTTACAAACAGCATATTGAAGAATGGATTACAGACAAAGACTACTGGCAAACAATAGAAAATGAGGAAGGAAAATTTTTCTTTCAAAGGCGATATGACCGAGAATCTTTCTTTTCTATATTCGAAAATCTTGACTGTGATATTGATAATGTTACATTGATTGCCGAGAAGCCTATCAAATCTCCAGAAATACAAAATACAGGCAAGCTTTTTCATAATTCAATGTATTTAATGCAAACTCCAATATATCGTATTGCCGGC
>JAVCCS010000002.1 GCA_030765365.1 Candidatus Theseobacter exili | reverse complement strand
GCATATTCTTGTCCAAAACGGACACACATTCCTGCTGAAAACGGACAGCAATTCTTGTTGAAAGCGGACACACATTCCTGCTGAAAACGGACACGGATTCCTGAGGAAAGCGGACAGCTGGCCCTTTTGAAAACGGACAGTGATTCCTGCTGAAAACGGACACTTAAAAATCACCACTTATTTTCCACAGAATATTACTATTTCTGTTGGTTTGAATTAATTATAACCAACAGGAGGACAATAAATGCCAAGAAAAAGAATAAACGTGGAAAAGATCAGAGAAATATTACGACTCAGCCAAGAGCTAAAATTTAGCATCAGACAGATTGCTGAAGCAACGCAGGTGAGCAAGACCAGCGTTGGAGAATACCTTGCAGAATACAAGCGTTCGGGACTATCCTATAAGGATGTATCAGTGATGAGTGATACAGACATTGCTGAACTATTTGAGAAGCATAACAAGACAAAAAATCCGATGTATGAAGCTTTGTCCAGGGAGTTCCCTTGTTATGAGAAGGAGTTGGCACGTGTTGGAGTTACTCTTTATTTATTGTGGGAAGAGTACAAAGAACGCTATACTGATGGTTTTAGTTACTCCAGGTTCTGCCACCATTACCGTATGTGGGAGAGCAAATTAAAGGCAGGTATGCATATAGAGCATAAAGCCGGGGATCTGATTTACGCTGATTTTACCGGGAAGAAAATGCATTATGTTGATCAGGGTACCGGAGAAGTGATCCCTGCAGAGATTTTTATAACTATCCTTGGTGCTAGCAGCCTGTCGGGCTTTTGATTTTAGCTGTTTTTCATGCCTTTTTGGGCGCGTTTCAATCGCATGCCCTGTCACCACTTTTTTCGAGACTAATCCTATTTTTCAGTTTTATTGATAGCTATTTCTTTTTACACTTGTTCATATCTGAATTTTTTCAATTCATCTTATTGATAAAACTACTTTTGGGCTTTTTTATACTATTTGCATCTTGAAAAATCGTTTAAGGTTATAAGCCGCACATACCAATGACCATTCGGCATCTGTTTCTTCTTTTCCTCTTAATGAAAACCGCCTGAACCCCAGTATTTCTTTTATTATCCCGAAAACCGGTTCAACTGTTTGTTTCCTTTTCTTGTATACCCCTTTGCCTTCTGCACTTTTCAATTTTTGGGACATCTTTTCAACCGGTGTAGTAGCTGGTATTTGATCTGTATCTTGACTTAAATAATTGGTTAAATAACTGTTGTGGTTTTCTCTTGCTGTTGATATTATCGGGTTTATGTTCTTTTGTTCGCAATCGGTAATGTTATTTTCACTAAAGTAACCTGTATCTGCTACTGCATTGGTTATCTCTCCTAATAATTCTTTAGGTATAGATTCAATGGCTGGGATAAATTCCTTTTTGTCATTGGCGTGTGGGTTGCTATAGGCGCCAACAATGACCATGTCATCGTTCACCGCTGCTTGTCCATTATAACATTGATCAAAACCTTTAGAGGTTTTCATGATCCTCGACTCGGGATCTGTAAAATTATACTGGTCTTTATCGTTTGGTTTGTCAAATGGGGGTTGAGGTTTCTTGCCCCTTGGTTTTTTACCTGTCTTTTCTTCTTTCTCTTTGCGTTGGGTTATTTTGGTATCATATTCTTCTTTCTCTTTTCGATAACGTTCAGAGGCTCTTTGTTCTATCGCTTTTTTGGCCTCCTGTATTTTAGACAGGCGGTTTTTCCTCCGTTTTATTTCTTCCGGTATATTCAGCTCTAAATCCTTCTCGCTTTCGTCTTTGTCAATGGCAAAGCTTAAGAGTTTTTCGATCTCTTCTCCAAGTTGCTTTTCCAATTTTTGTATGTACTCGTAGCTCATGGCTTTATGGCGCGATGCATTTGCCTGCACCTTAGTCCCGTCGATGTAGATATTGCCAAGTTTAACAATTCCAAGCTCTTTCCCTATCAGTAATATTTCTTTGAACCATGTTTTTATTTCGGGAAGAAAACGTTTGCGGAAACTGGATATCGTATCGTGGTCAGGATGATGGTTGCCTGCAATAAAACGGAAAGCGACCGAATCGTAAGTGGAACGCTCTATTTTACGTGAGCTGAAAATCCCAGTGGAATAGCCATAGAACAATAAGGACAGCAACATCCGAGGATCATAAGCCGTAGAGCCAACACCTTTGTATTTCAGGTATATATGATTAAAATTGAGCTTGTCAACAATATCTACTATAAATCGTGCCAAATGATCTTCGGGTAACCAATCGCCAAGGTCATAGGGCATCAACATTCGTTGTTCCCGATCTGCTCCTATAAATTTCTTCATGCTTGAAAATACTAACATTTTCTGTCATTTGCAAAGTCCGACAGGCTGCTAGTGTTAAGTTAAATGTAATGTGACGTATTTAATTAAATATTTGTATATTTGTAAAAATTATACAAATGATACGATATACAGTTAAACTAACCAAAGGCGAAGTAGAAGAACTTATGAGCATTATCAATAAAGGTTCTCATACTTCTCAAACATTTCGTATAGCTTACATTCTGTTAAATTGTGATGAAG
>JAVCCS010000200.1 GCA_030765365.1 Candidatus Theseobacter exili | reverse complement strand
GAGAAGAAAGCTTTATGAATGCTTTCGAGAGTTTAGGGGGTCTTGTTCCCGAGGAATGAGCATCTGAGGCCATAAAATGAACTATTTTCTGTTCTAATATCTCCTGGCAACATTTGAGAGCAGGCCGACCGAATTTACCCGTAAGGCTGCCTGCAGTAATCTGAGAAAGAGCGCCTGCTGAGACAAAATCGTACAGGAGGGTAGCATCATGCTGAATAGATATGTTTCTTTCCGGATGTGTAATAATGGGAGTTATACTCATATGTCTAAACTGGTTGATCAACCTGATGACTGATTTGCGAATGAATTGACTGGGAAGTTCCAGGCATAGATATCGGCCCGTATCGTTCAAGGTCATTAATCGGTTATTTTCAAGCGCATCAATAATCTCCGGGCTTAGATGAACCTCTGAACCGGGCAATACAGTTAGAGGAATGTGGGCTTCTCCCAATGCTGAGTTAAATTCTGCACAGGCGGACAGAATATCCTGCCGCCAGTTAACATACACACCATTAAGACAATGGGGAGTAGCAACCATAATGCTAATACCATCCTCCACAGCTATACGGGCCATCTCCAGAGATTCCTCCAGTGTAGAAGGCCCATCATCAACTCCAGGCAGAATATGTGTGTGAATATCAATATAGGTCATAGCTGATAGCTGATAGCTGATAGCTGATAGCTGATAGCTGATAGCTGATAGGATGGACCTATGAGCCATACGCTATGAGCTAAGCAACTAATACTTCTTGACTTCATCAAAAAGGTGTTTATCTACATAAACGGCCAGGATTTCCGCCGCGTTCCTTGGAGGACGAACCGACAAATAATTGTCAATAGTATGATGTGCCATCTCGTGGGCTAATAATCCCTCATTCACATCATCAGCGTTAATATATATAGTGTTGTATTCATATATATACCAGGCTCTAACCCTGCAGGAACTACCATAAATTTTATAGTATGCAGCGTACAATTGCTTCTTATTATGATAGATGTTGATGGAAACCTTCTTCATCCTCTTGCGCATATCCAGTATTTGCTGCACCTTCAAATTCAAAGCATCCACTTTCTTTATGAGGTTATCCATCTTCTCAGTAAAATCCTTGCTGGAAAATAGACGATTAAGCCCCCATTCTCCCGGATAATAATCGATATTATTATCGAATTTCTCCAGGTCTTCAAGGGACTGATAACGGATAATAGTGTATTTGGTTTCAACGTCCTGCCATCTGTTATTATTCAGCATCTCTCCCTGAACCACCCCGCACAAGGAGAAGAAAAAGAAGATTGACTGCACGAAAATCAAAAAGTTTTTTATGTGATATTGAGCTGACATGAAGGTGTCCTAACCCGGACAAGCCGGAAGCTCATAGCTCATAGCAAAAAGCAGAAAAACGCTGCAAAGTCTTTGTATGAAAGCTTTTGCGGGTATGACAAAAATTTCTTTTGCCATTTTTGCAAGAACTTTACAATTAAGGAACTAAGGCGTTAGATTTTAAAGCTGGTCCCAATCTTCTGTTTGAGACGACCCAAATCATCAATTAACTCTTGCGGGGCATTCTGCCTGGACGCCGATTCGAGGAGTTGCTCTACATCAGCCTGAATATCCACGACTCTTCCATGCAGGCTGACTGTCATCGTGTTCAGACTTTCAGCTATGTCAGTCATCTGATCCTTTTCTCTGAGGTTTATGCTCTTGGTTAAATCACCTTCTCCAATCTCTTTCAGCTCTTTTTCAAAGCGGAACAAAGGACCTGCCATCTTGTGGGAAACAAAAAGGGTAACAACAATCGATGCCAGGGATATTAACCCAAGTGTAATCAGGTTTGTATAGATTACAGCGGGAAGAATGGCTGAGAATGTATTTTCTATAACCAATCGTGATTGATGAAAAGAAGAAGTCAATGTGCCCTGAGAGAAAAAAAGGAGCAAGCCGATAGATATAATAGCCCCTGCCAAGATGAGAAGACAAAATTTCAGTATGAACTTGAACTGAAATTCCTTTTTAATAAAGTAATGCCTTCTTTTATAAGAACTTTCGTTTTGAGACATGCTAACCTCCTTTTTCAGTTCGCATAGAGAAGATCCCTGTTAATCTCAATTTTGGCCTTTTCTCTTAACTCGTCGCTCCATTTTTCCAGCATATCAGTTCTTTTCTTTTCCTTGAGATATTCAATAATCTTTTCCCGCATTTCTGGAAGTGAAGGAAGTTTGTCATCAGACTTTTTCATCGCGTTATAACAGTCCTCAATCTCTTCCTGGGAAATTAGTATCCTTTTCCTGACTTGCTCTCCCTTCATTTCCATTAAATCTCTTATGAGAGTGGATTCCCAGTAACGTTCTATTGCTCTTACGAATTTTTCTTTCCTGTCCAATTTCAACTTCTCAGCCGTTTGAACAAGAAGCTCTTTTCTTATAAGTCTTTCTAAAAATTCTTTCTTAGCTTCATCGGTCAGCTTGAAGTCTCTATCCAATTCTATTTCCGCTGCCAGTTGATCTTGATATTCAGCAAGAGTCAGG
>JAVCCS010000281.1 GCA_030765365.1 Candidatus Theseobacter exili | reverse complement strand
TCCATGCCTATACTTTTGCGCCTGCTTATGCGGTAAAAAGAGAGCATGAGTTGGGAACACTAGAAACAGGAAAATATGCTGATATGGCTGTGGTAGATAGAGATTTGTTTAATGTAACACCTGATGAAATTAGAGATGCAAAAGTGCTACTTACAATCATGGACGGAAACATTGTTTTTGACGGACGTTAATAAGTTCAAGCTACAAAATGGCCTTCGAGCTTTCTCAAGCCATTATAGTTATTAATTTACTTTTTTAACTGTAAGCGTAAAAGTGTGTCCTGAAGAGATAATGCCATGAAAGGAGGGATTATAGGGTGGTATCTCATGCTCTATTGAAGATGGGAGAAGGCCTCCCGAAGTCGACATTCAGGTGTAGGCTTCAAACCGCCGTTGGGTGCTGCAACCAAAAGTTGTGGTGCTGAGCGCAAACGGAAAAGGCTGATAAATCAGTCAGGTGTGTGCCGTGAAGCTAAACGAAAGTAAACAGACTGAAGAAGCATCGTTAATACAAAAATACAGTCAAAACCAAGCAATTTTGACATGATTGGGATAAGTCTGGCGGAGACCTGATTACTGGCCAGATGGCTGTCGGTGTAAAGGCTGTAGGAGCACGGTATAGGCTTTAATGGGGAACAGGAGAATCCTAACAGGTTATGTTAAGCGAAAATCTAAGCAAAGGAATGTCAAGGATGATAGTAGCGATGAACCTGTTAGGTGCGGAAGAATTCGTAGTAGTGATGAAATTGCCGTAATAGCAATGGAGCGAAGGGATTCTGTTATCTAAACTTTAGAAATAGAACAACCAGAAATGGGAGGATTTTATGAAAGAAGGAAAGTCGTTTCATATTTCAAAACATCAAGTGCTGGAGGCTTACAAATGCGTAAAAGCAAATCATGGAGCCGGTGGTGTCGATGGAATTGATTTCGAAACTTACGAGAAGGACTTAAAGAACAATCTGTACAAAGTTTGGAATAGGATGTCATCAGGGAGTTATTATCCAAAAGCAGTAAGAGGAGTTGAAATACCTAAGAAGAACGGAAAGACCAGACTCCTAGGGATACCTACAATCGAAGACAGAATTGCACAGATGGTGGTACGGATATCATTTGAACCAAAAGTGGAACCATATTTCCATGGTAACTCATATGGTTATCGTCCTAAGAAGTCGGCTATTGATGCAGTGTCAGTTACAAGAGAAAGGTGTTGGAAATATCCTTGGCTAATAGAATATGATATAGTCGGGCTCTTTGATAACATTGATCATGAGAAACTGATGAAAGCAGTTTGTATGCATACCGATGATAAATGGGTTATTTTATATATTTCAAGATTTCTAAAGGCACCGATAGTAATGCCTAGTGGAGAAATAAAAGAACGAAAATCAGGAACTCCACAGGGTGGTGTTATCAGTCCAGTACTAGCAAATCTGTTTATGCACTATGCCTTTGACAGGTGGATAAGTAAAAAGTATCCTAAGAACCCGTGGGCAAGATATGCTGATGATGGAGTCGTTCACTGCAAGAGTAAGAAAGATGCAGAAGAGATATTGGAAAACCTTAAGGGCAGACTGTTAGAATGTGGGTTAGAGATGCATCCTCAGAAAACCAAAATGGTATATTGCCGTAGTGACAAGTTTAACGGCAGGTACGAAAATGAATCTTTTTGACTTCTTAGGATACGCTTTTAGAAGAAGGTTGGCAAAAAGCAAGAATGGGAATTTCTTTCAAACTTTTTCGCCAGCAGTCAGTAAAAGTTCAGCCAAGAGTTTTAGAGATAAAATCAAGAAAATAAGATTAAATTGCAAGACCCTATCTTTAGAGGAATATGCTAGGGAAATTAATCCTGTTGTTAGAGGATGGATGAATTATTTCATGAAGTTTGGTTCAGGAGAAGCTCGTAAGCAAATTGATTATGTAAATGTGTCTATGGTATGGTGGCTTATTCGTAAATATAAGAGAATAAAACGTAGCAAAGGCAAGGCTTGGAGAATGCTCGCAAGATTATCGAAAGCTCAGCCTGAGCTATTTTACCACTGGACTATGGGGATTAGACCGACGATTGGATAACAAGAGCCGTATGAGGGGAGACTTTCACGTACGGTGCTGTTACCCTGAATTCAGGATAACAGAACTTATCCCGACTATTTTGTTATCCTGAAAAACTGACTACTTTTGCCTGTTTTCGGTCGAAATCAAGAGAAAATTCAGGATAACTTCTTATACTAAACCACAAAGTTTTTTCATCATTTCTTCATCGTTTTCCCAATTAATATCAAGATCATCATTGAATAATGGGTTTAAGCTAGAAGTTGCACTTTCAATGGCCTCCTGTTTCATCTTAATGTCAGCATTTGCATAATAGGTTATTGTTGTGTTCATCTGTGCATGTCCTAACCATTCAGATAATAATGGTAACGGCATTCCGCTACGGTAAAGATGCATTGCCCTAGAATGCCTAAACATATGTGGATACAAGTGGTCTGGCACTTCAGCACTCACACTTCTTGCCATAACTGCATATTTCTTAATAAACTTTCCGACATTGTCAGGAGACATTGCCCGTGTATTCCCTTTTCTGCTGATATAAAACAGATAGTTCTTTCCGTTTAGATTTTCATGGTAATAATTCATGAATTTTTTTAAGTGCTCTACAGTTTTTTTCATTATTGGTACCAACCTTGTCTTGCGCCCTTTACCGGTAATTACTAAATATGGGGTAGCTTCGGCTAAGTGAATGTTCTCTAATTGCAAATCTAAAATTTCTTGAACACGTGCACCCGTATCATAAAGCAAAATCATGTACATAAGATTTCGCATGTCATAACGATCCTTTGTATCAGGTTGGTTAAGTATGATTTGAAGAACATTTTCACTAAAAAATTCTATTTCATGTCCTTTGTTTTGTTTCTTCTTAGGAATGTTCAACAGTTCTTGATAATAAATGACTAGGGTTGCATCCTTTCCTGCTGCATATCTATAAAATGACCTTAATGCCGCAAGTCGTTGATTTCTGCTGGCTATGCTGTATCCACGAGAATCTTCTAACCAGTCTAAAAATGATTCAGTAATATCTCTCGATAAACACTGAAATTCTAAAGCTATCAATGCAATATCAAGTTTATCACTGGCATAACCCAAAAACAGATTTAATGTATTCCTATATGATTTAATAGTATTAGGGCTTGCCATTTTTTGTTTTGGAAGAAATATAGTTAGGAAATCTCGAATTAGTTTGAATAATACCATTGGCTCATTCATCATCGCACACCTCCGGTATTAGTTTCTGAAATTTCTGCCAGTCTATGGCAGATGTTTTTAAAAGTTTTTCAGGAAGCAGATGAATGTAATAGGCAGTATCTGACAGATTAGTGTGTCCCATGTATGTGCTTAAATACGGAAGCATGACATAAAGATCAACCTTTTCATCTAGCCATTTCATCATAATAGCGGTTGCATAACGATGACGCAGGTCGTAGACTCTCACTCGAGCTGTATTGCTATTTCCACAGGTTTGGTTCCAGAGATTAAGGAAGTGTCTTGTGAGCCATTTAGCAGAATATGCTTTTTCGGTTGGTGACGGAAAAAAGTATTCTGTGTCAGGATATATTAATGAAACCTTGGTGCTGTAGTTTTTACACAGTTCAGTAACATCATGGGTCATTGGTATAATTCTTTCTTGATGGGTTTTATTCTTTCGGATTAACAAGGTTTCATTTTCGAAGTCAACATCACATTTTTTTAATTCTCTTCCTTCGTTAGGACGTAGGCCACAAAAATAGATTAATCGATAAATAACAGCTATAATCAGGTTTTTACATGGTTCTGACGGAACATATGGTGTTCTGTCGCTATAGACAAATATATCCATAAGTTCTTTATCAGAAAAAATATACGGGGTGTATCTGGATATTTTCGGAAAAGAATCTGTCGATAAGATGTAATCACTTTTACCCATGGCAAAAAGATATTTAGTGAACTCTCTCAAAGCAGTTGCCCTTCGTCGAAATCCTGTAGCTGTTTCTGTTATTCTTTGTATACACCATCCCTGTACAATGGCTTCTGTAAGAAAAGTTGCTTTACTGTAATTAACTTGAAGGTAAGAAGCAAAATCTTTTAAATAACCTTCATAAGTCTTCCTTGCAAAGCCAAGACTTTCTTTATAAATTATCATGTCCTCAATGTAATCACGAATTACTTTCATCTGTCTTCACCGCCTAACGAAGTCATCGGAAATGAGCAGTTTCGCAATCCTTCAAGATCAAGCGATATATACTGTTTTATTGTCTTAAGGTTAGTATGTCCAAGCACTTGTGCAACTGTAGCTATTGGAGTACCAGATATAAGCATTTGAGTCCCAATCATACGTCGCATCCCATGCAATGTCTTGCCGTCATTAATAAGATGGTTTATTTCTGCTTTTGAAAGATATTTTCTAAAAATGCACGACACAGAGGAACCATCAAAAAGTGAAGTGTATGGAGCATAACTTCTCAGAAAAATATGACTAGAATCTGAATTAGGACGTCCATAGAGAATATAGTTCGCCAAAGCATTCATTATATTTTTTTGTAAAGGTAGAACAAGTAGCTTTTGGGTTTTTCCTTGGATAAAATGCAGTTCATTTTGTTTCCAGATAATATCTGTCAGCTTTAAATTCGCAATATCACCAGCCCTTAACCCAGTGGTAGCAACAAGAGTTAATATCGCAAAATCTCTTTTCCCCCTAGGCGAACTCCTGTTAATTTTTCCCAACATTTGATAAACTTCATTAGTTTTCATGCAAGGTTTTACTTTTCGATCCCTACCTCTGGGAGCGGCAAGAAGCATCCAGAGATGTGAATCTAAACTTATCTGTTCATTAAGGTAACGAAAGAATTTCTTCAATGCATCTACAACGTCATCCATACTTTTTGGTCTATCAAAAGAAATATGTAGCATAAACTCTTGAACCATAACAGGTGTAACTGTAAATGTACCTGATACATCTTGAGCAATGATGAATTTGACAAAGCGCCGGATAATAGATTCTATGTTATGCTCTCTTTTTTCTGATAAATCAAGTCTGGAAACAAAATCATTAACCATGCATTCGAAAGAGTCAGGAAGCGGGATGGTTTTTTTATTACTGTATACTTTCCATTCATAGCTACCAGTTGCATAGATTTCTGAAATTATTTTTATTCCTCTAATCCTCCAGTTTAATGTATTTTTTGAAATAGATTCATTTTCAAACTGGCTGCGGTAAATAATTTCTAGTTTATTCATTAGAGGTTCCTGGAACTCATAGGTATTTAGTGTTTCATGATAGTTGATAATAGGGCGGAAAGCCCTATTATCATAAGATTTCAAAGTACCCTCTTTCAATCCGATTCTTCTTAGCAAATGCAACGCTTTTTGTACTAATATGGTCATATCGTTTTCCATATCGATTCCTCCTTTTAATAGATTAGTATCAGTATTTCTATTATAGAGGAAAAAAGTTATCCCGACTTTTTCCATTTATGCTTTGATTAAACATTGTGCTCAAAGTCTTTTAACAAGAACATTTCATAATGTCGGGATAATATAATAGTCGGGATAAGTTCTGTGAGAGGCTTGGGGTGAAATTCCCCTTGCCTACTCGACTCGCGCACACCTTAACAGCAATAAATATTCATGAGGCAATTCCCCTAAAGGAGCTGGTAAGGTTCCATGAAGGAGAATTGTTTTCAGTTGTCCTTATAATGTCTCTTTAATGAAGATGAGTTGGGGTTATCATTGACTAGCGGCATAAATTAAAATATACTGTATTTATTCTTTTATTTCCTGTTTGTGGACCCTTGGAAGGGGTGATTCCGTTGGAAATAGGGAGTTTTGCAAAGAAGTTTGATCTAAAAAATTATAGCCGAATAAAAGAGATTTAAAATAATAACGGAAAAGAGGAAAAGAATGGAACGATATGATGTTAGTACGTTAAAAGCAGGAGAAGAAGTAACGGAATTTTATTTGGTCAGAGCTATTTCAGTTAAAACAGGTGGGAATGGCAAACAATACGGAGACTTTCTATTTGGAGACAGCACCGGAGATATTACAGGGAAAAAATGGGACGTAACTCCTGATGATGAGGTGATGATCAATCTTATTAAAGAGGGAGACGTTGTAAAAATACAAGCTAAGGTAAAGGAATTTAACAGCCAGCTTCAATTAACTGTTTCTCAAATCCGTAAATCAAAGGAAGAGGATCCCGTTGAGATCAACGTTTTAGTTAAGTCAGCTCCCGAATCATCAGAAG
>JAVCCS010000040.1 GCA_030765365.1 Candidatus Theseobacter exili | reverse complement strand
TGTTATGTTAGCGACCTTAATATTGCAATGTTAGTATAGAGCAATTCTTGGCTTCAGGAGAAAAATATGTCTTTAGAAGTAAATATAGAAAAGCGTGGTGCTGGTTTTTATGAGGTCTCTCTGAATGGACGTTTGGATACAAGCACCTATATCCCTTGCGAAGAAAACCTTAATATGCTCCTTAATTCATCAACCAAAATACTTATGTTTAATATGAAACATCTCAGTTATATAAGCAGCATGGGATTGCGTGTTTTGTTTATAGCTAGAAAAACTATTTCTGAACATGGTGGTAAGTTTTTTATGACTAATTTGCAGCCCCAGGTTGCAAAGGTTTTCGAAATTGCGCATGTTCTTCCAAAAGATTCAGTTTTCGAGAGTATAGAAGAAGCGGACAGATATTTTGACAATATGCAAAAACAGGAAATAGAGAAACAGGAAAATAAAAAAAAGGATTTGTATAGTGAATAATATTATAATTGTAAAGTTTGAAGCAGCTTTTTGTTTAACCATGTTTCTTTGTACAATTTTGTTTATAGGTTCAGGATGTGCAAGCGGACCATCTACTGTCAGTGAAACAGTTTGTGAAAATGGAGTTGTAACAGGCAGGGAAGTTGTTGCATATGACGGAAAGGGTGGTCAAAAGAAGCTTTATAAATGCGGTGTCTTGCCTCAAGATGATGAGACTGGCGCAGAAGCAATAGAAAATGGTGCCGACAATCCTTTCACAAGTTCACCAGAATATCAGGAGAACGATATGGGAGCAGGCATCTAATGCTTTCTGATCGTTTTTTTGAGCGAGGACGCAATTTTTTAAATGTTGAATATCCGCTAATATCTGGAGCCATGACCTGGATAAGTGATCCTAAATTGGTGTCAACGGTTTGCAACGAAGGAGGATTTGGGTGCCTTGCTGGCGGGAACATGCCAGCTGGATTGTTGGAAAGAAATGTAGATGAAACAAGTAAACTGACTGACAAACCTTTTGGTGTTAATCTTGTAACAATTGCTCCGGCATATAAGGATCAATTAAGCATATTAAAAAAGAAAAAACTGCCTTTTGTTATATTTGCAGGAAGTTTTCCAAGAGAAAAGGAAGTTGATTTAGCAAAGGAGTCCGGCGCAAAGGTCCTATGCTTCGCTTCAACCTTATCCATAGCGCACAGGATGCTTGGGTACGGAGTTGATGGCTTAATATTGGAAGGAATGGAGGCAGGCGGTCATGTTGGTCATGTGAGTTTGACGATTCTTTTACAGCAGGTTCTTTTTGAAGTTCCTGGTGTCCCAATATTTGTCGCAGGAGGAATCGCAACGGGCAGAATGTGTGCTCACTTGTTATTGATGGGTGCTGCAGGAGTTCAGTTTGGAACTCTCTTTGCTGTGGCAGAGGAAAGCTGTGCGCATCCTGATTTCAAAAACACTCTGATAAAGTCGAATGCAAGGGACTCTATATCCACCCCTCAGTTTGACAGCAGACTTCCCGTTGTAGCTGTTAGGGCACTTAGAAACAAGGGTATTGATGAATTTGGAAAACTTCAACTGGAGCTTATTAAAAAAATGGATGAAGGTAAAATTGGGCGTTTAGATGCTCAGAAAAAAGTTGAAGAATACTGGATGGGGGCATTGAGAAGGGCGGCAATTGAAGGTAATGTTAGCAATGGATCTTTAATGGCAGGACAATCTGTTGGGTTAGTTGATAGATGCATGTCTGTTAAAGATATAATACATGGACTTGTCCAGGATATAGACTCTGAATTGATAAATGTTAAAGAGTTGTTGAAATTTAGTGCCTGAGAAACATTTCTTTCAGAAAGACAGGAGTTTATAACGATGACAATAAAAGCCGATTTGCATAGTAAAAGCCGCATTATAATTCCAAACAATTTATGCTATATTCCATTGCTCCTGAATTATGTGCAAGATCTATCAAAACAAATTGGTTTTGACGAAAAAAACATACGCAAAATACAAGTTGCTGTAGAAGAAGCATCAGTAAACGTTATTCAGAACGCGTTTAGCCCTGATGAGGACGCTGAATTCGAGTTAACCTTTATAAAAATGCAACACGGTTTAGAAATTTGCATTCATGATAAAGGATTACCAGTAGATCAATCAATGAGACCGGATTATGTGCCGGATATTTCCTTGGAGGATCAAACAGGGCGAGGATTAGGCGTCTTTCTTATGAAAAAGTTTGTAGATGTATATGAGTTTCATAACCTGGGCCTTGAAGGAAGGAAACACGGTTATAAAGTATTTAGAACTAAAAGTATAATCGATGAAACGAATCAAAACCTGAGCCTGAAATAGTTAAGCACTCAAAATGATGGGAAATAGAGCCGATTATTTTTGACATCAGGCGTCATGCGCTCCGAAGAGGCTGTAGAAGTGTCCAGATGTGTTTATGACTCATACGGATATTCTTACGCTAATGAGAACATATATTATCCGGACCGTGTTGCGGCAATGAATAATTCAGGCGAATTGTGCTCTGCTGTAGCTGTAACGCCATCTGGCGAAATGGGAGGGCATTTCGCATTAATATTTTATGCCGATTTACCGCCTGAAATTGGAATTGCTGTAACAAAAAAGAAATTCCGTGGACAAGGTATTGCCAGGAAACTTGGTGAATATCTTGATGGACAAGCCAGATCCATGCATATAAAGGGACTGCAAGTCAAGGAAGTTACCGTTCATCCATATACCCAAAAATTTTGTCAAAAACTAGGTTATAAAGATTGTGGTTTTCTTCTTGCGCATTCTCCAAAAACATTATCGTTTAAGGGAATTGCCGACGAGCTTTCTCAACGCAATACAGATGTTCTTGGATTCAAGTATTTAAATAAACCAAAAACAATTACGATATTTCCACCTGAAAAACATAGAATGATAATTGAAGTTATCTACATGAGCCTGGATGCTCCTGTAATAATAAAAGAAAGCGATTCAATGCCCCCCAAAGTTGCTAAATCAATTATTGATGTGTCGGTTAACTCAATCAGGTCTCTTGCAGAAATAAGAATGCCATGTTACGGAGCAGACATTAAAGACGTATTGAAACATGAGATGCATCGACTTCGTGCTGAAGAAATTCGCGTAACGGAGATGTATTTAAATCTAACGGATCCATTTACTCCATTTGTTGTTTCAATAGCTGAGGATCTCGGTTTTTTCTTTACCGGGATCCTTCCTGGAACTAAAGGTGGAGATTCAATTGTTATGCAAAACATGAATGGCGTTCAGATAGATTATGATGCAATAACTGTCGTTTCAGATACTGCAAAAGCATTGCTCGAATATATCAAACAAAAAGACCCTCATACTGTATAGAATACGGCTTTGATAAAAGAAAAATATTTTTATTTTTTTGAAAAATTAAGGAGAAAGAGATGGAAATAAAAGAGATTGGTGAAGTTAAATCAGTTGTAATGATCCCGAGATTCGATGCTTTTGTTGCAAAAGAAATA
The DNA here is from genome assembly GCA_030765365.1 of Candidatus Theseobacter exili. Classification (GTDB taxonomy): domain Bacteria; phylum Auribacterota; class JACPWU01; order Theseobacterales; family Theseobacteraceae; genus Theseobacter; species Theseobacter exili. The sequence goes on along the minus strand of JAVCCS010000040.1, from coordinate 14,111 downwards.
GAATGTGAATTTATTGATATGATCGAGAAAGGATCGTCAAAAATTCTATGCGATTTTTCTCAGACTGAGTATATATCCAGTGCAGGTTTGCGGGTTTTATTAGTTGCAGCAAAAAAACTGCAACAAAATGATGGAAAGCTGATTCTGTGCAATATGGGTTCATATGTTCATGAAGTCTTTGAAACATCAGGTTTTACAAAGCTTTTTGAAGTTTATAATACTGAAGAACAGGCTTTGAAATCTTTAAGTAAATGAGTTTCAAATAAGCTAGCTGACAATTTCATTTTTTTATTTGAGTTATTAATAATCTATTTTTTGATAAAAAGTGTAAACAAAAAATGCTGAGAACGTTCAGATCAAAATTCTTCCTGCTTATTTTCTGTATTATATTTATTACCACTGCTGTTTTTGTTTTGCTTTCAAGAAACGAAGTTGAAAAAACTATGCTTCTTTCTGGCGAGGATACAGCAAAAGATATGCTTCACTTAGTGGCGCTTAATGTCGCGAATGAATATAAAAGCATGAATTACCATAAGAAATATGCGTTGAATAAATACAAGCAACAACTGAAAAATGTCATGAGGCTTCTTTTTTCTCATCTTAACAGCTTTTACTCTTTGTACGAACAAGGCTTACTTTCTGAAGAGCAAGCACAACAACAGGCATTGGAGAGTGTTAGAAACTTTATATATGGAAATGATGACTATTTTTATATATACAACAAAGAAATGATGAATCTTTCACATCCTGATCCAAAGGTTTTTGGCAAAGACATGAATGATTTCGTGGATGTGCATGGGACTGTTGTTGGTCATAAAATTAGAGAGATTGTTGAAAAAAAAGAGGAAGGGTTTTTATCTTTCTGGTTCGTTCGTTTGGGAGAAAAAAAACCATCACAAAAAATTTCTTATAACAAGCTGTACGAAAAATGGAACTGGATTGTTGGCACAGGTGTATACATTGATGAAATTGAATCGGATGCTGCAGCCAAATATAATGAAGTAATTGACGAGATGGCAAAGACTTTTTCAAAGATAACAATAGGGCAAACCGGGTATTTTTTTGTTTTTGACGATACAGAACGGATAATAGTACATCCTTTGCTTTCAAAAGCTGACATTTCTTTGCAGAATAAAAAAAAGGCTGAAAATAAACTGCTAAAAGAACTGATCCATACATCGGGAGATCCTGATAAATCATATAAATATAAATGGGAAACGGTCTCAGCAACAAATAAAAAAGAAAAAAAGTGGAAAGAGGCTTTTGTTAAATATTTTGATCCTTTGAAATGGTATATTACTGCATCTGTGTATATAGATGAGATGAAGGAGCCGGCAAAACGATTAGTAAGGAGACAGCTTTTTAATAGGTTTGCTGATTTTTTCTGGCAAGTGTATTATGTGCTTCATTAATGACGAGCAGCATAACAAAGCCACTTAAAAATCTAACAGAACATGCTATTCAATTAGCAAAAAGCGATTTTTCACCATCTATTACGCAGGCATTAAGAAGCATTGCTTTGAAATCAAAAGATGAAGTGGGACGCCTGGCGGGTTCTTTTGTATTTATGGAAGATATGCTGCACAAGTATATTGAGAATTTAAAGGAAACTACAGCAACTAAGGAAAAAATTCAAAGTGAACTTCGGATTGCACATGATATTCAATTGGGTATGCTTCCTAATGAATTACCTTCATTCAATAGCGATCATTTGATTGATGTTTTTGCTGTATTGAAGCCTGCCAGAGAAATTGGCGGTGACCTTTATGACTACTTTCTTTTGGACAACAATAACATTTGTGTTGTTGTTGGCGATGTTTCTGACAAAGGTGTTCCTGCAGCTTTATTTATGGCAAGAAGCAAAAGTTTAATTCGCGCTGTTTCAATTTTAATGAAAAAATATGACAGCAAAGAAATTGATCCTGGCTTGATTTTGAGGCGTGTAAATGAGGAGCTGTGCAGAGATAACGAAATGTGTATGTTTATAACATTATTTTATGGGATTTTAAATGTCACTTCAGGTGAATTAATATATTGCAGTGCAGGGCACAATCCACCATATATACTGAGAACAAATAATAATTTAATTTGTCTAAAGTCCAAAGAGTCCTTCGGTCCATTGGGTGTGCTGGAAGGAATTGAATATTTGTCTGACAAAGCAAAGCTTAATTGTGGAGATATTTTGTTTTTGTACACAGATGGTGTAACAGAAGCAATGAATTCATCCGAAGAAATGTACTCAGATAAGCGTTTAGAAAAGTATCTTAAAAATGCATCAAAAATGACTTCAAAACAAATTACAGAAGGCATTATCAATGAAGTCCACAGCTTTTCAGCCGGGACGGCGCAATCAGATGACATTACTGTGATGTCGGTAAAGTATTGACGTACTTTTTATATATATTTATTAATTTTTTAAACGAAAACTGAAAAATGAAAAAATCGACTAGTTGTAGGATAACGTTAAAAAATGATATCGCAGAAATTCGGCGTCTTGTAGAAGAGCTCAGCATTTTTTTTCTAAAAAATAGCCTGGTTAAAAAAGCTATTCACGATATTACTCTTGTATTGGAAGAGATTGTCTCAAATATTATTTTTTATGGATATGATGATCCATTTGAGCATGAAATAAAAATAAACATTAATCTTACGAAAAGCAACGCGTTATTAGTTATTATAGACGACGGGAAACCGTTTAATCCGATTCAAGTAACAGAGCCGGATTTCAAAAAAGGAATAGAGGCTAGAAAAGCAGGAGGATTAGGGGTATTTTTTGTTAAAAGGATTGCCAGCAAAATCAGGTACTTAAGAAAAGATGGCGAGAATCAACTGGCGGTAACAGTAACTATATAAATGTGTAACGCTCTTGTATGCAGCTAGTTAAAGCGCGAAATTATAAATACTCTTAAAAAGAAGGCGCTTTTTATGAATCAGGATACGTACTTTTCTTGTGAGAGAAACGACATAATAAGCATGATACCCGAAAGCTCAATACATATATTAGATATTGGTTGTGGATTTGGTGAAATGGGTAAAAAGCTGAAGGAAAGAAGAAACGTCGAGATTATTGGAGTAGAGAAGGATGAAAAGGCTGCAAAAAGAGCAAGAAATTGTTTGGATGATGTTATAAGTGGAGATATTGAAAAATTAAAACTTCCTTATAAAGAAGGATATTTTGACTGCATTATTTATGGTGATATTCTTGAGCATCTTATTGACCCATGGCAAATAGTGAAAGAGCATGTGTATTATTTAAAAAACGGAGGTTATTGTATAGCCAGTATCCCCAATATTTCGCATTACAAAATAATACAATCGCTGATAAAAAACAGATGGGATTATCTTAAAGCAGGAATTCTAGACAAGACACACTTAAGGTTTTTCACAAAAAACAGCATATATAGCCTTTTTTATGATGCAGGCTATATGATTGAAGAGACAAGAGATGTTCTTAGAGCTTCAAAAGTTAAAAAGATGATTAATTTAATATTGGGAAGAAGTGTTCAGTATTTATTTGTTGAGCAATATATTATTAGGGGGAAAATCGTTGAAACCGTCAAATCGGATTAGTTTTGTGTTATTCTCAGTAATTGTTGAGCAGACTTTTAATTAAACTTGAAAATATTCTGTTGCTTCTGATTTATAAAGAAGATTATCCTGGATGAATTCTGATTTAAAACAAACACATTGCGATATTATAATTCCCGTATGGAATAGAATACATGACATTCGGGCCTGCCTGAACAGTATTTTGATTAATACTAATTGTGATTTCAGATTGATAATAGTCGATGACAATAGTTCGATCGATACTGCATCATATTTGAGTTCATTTGCAGATAGGCATAAGAAGAGAACTATGCTTCTCAAAAACAAAAAGAATGTTGGCTATGTAAAATCTGTAAACCTAGGCATTGAAGCAACAAGCTCAAGTTATGTTTGTTTTCTGAACAGTGATACCGTTGTCGGCGAAAAATGGTTGACGAATATGATTTTGGCAGCCGAATATTCAAAAAGGATAGGAATTGTAAATCCAAATAGCAACAACTTTGGATTAAAAGGAAAAGGACTGACCGTTAGTGAAATGTCAGAGATCTGCAGCAAAGGACCATCTATAATCGCCGAACAAGCAGCAGCAAGCGGCTTTTGCATGCTTGTAAAGCGAGAAGTAATTAACAAAATAGGGCTGCTTGATGAATGCTTTGGTGTTGGGTTTTTTGAAGATGCCGATTATTCTTTTAGGGCAAAAGAAGCTGGGTATATGTGTGCTCGTGCATTGCGTGCGTATGTAAATCATCGGCAGCACGCGTCATTTAACGAATATGGTGATTGGGAAAATCATTTCGAGCAAAGCAGAGAGATATTTGAGAAAAAGTGGTGGCCTATCGAAAGAACAGTTATTTTTGTTGAAAAGAAATACGCGGAAGAAGATTGCAATAAAATAGTAATAGAATTGTCAAAAATACTATATAGGGGAGAAGGCGTGATAGTTGCTGGATCTAAATCTGCTCTTGGAATTTTATTAGATGCATGGAATAAAGCAGGTTTGCCAATCCACGTTAACCTGAAATGCTCAATAAATAATAAAATAGTTGGGAATATTAAGTATAGGCTCCGAAATCTAATTAAAAAAAAGAAAATCAGCAGGTTTGTTTCAGCAAATGAGTTTTTGAAAACAAATATCGGTTTATAATGCTGCCAGAATAAATAATTATTTTGAATCAAAAACACATTAGTATATGTTTTTTAAAACCGTAAAATTACAAAAATTAACTATGTGTATTAATATTGTTTTCCTGAACTTTGATTGACGCACTTATGAAATCTTTAAAAAGAGGGTGTGGTTTGTTAGGTTTTGATTTAAATTCTGGATGAAATTGACATGCAACAAACCATGGATGGTTCTCAATCTCAATGATTTCAACCAATGTGCCCTCAGGAGAAATTCCAGCAATTATTAGGCCGTTTTCTTCCATTTTTAGCCTGTAACCATTGTGAAACTCATAACGGTGTCGATGTCTTTCTGATATTTCACTGGAACCATATGCTTCTCTTGATTTGGTTCCTTTTTTTAGATGGCAGGCATATGAACCTAATCGCATAGTGCCTCCTAAATCTTCAACTTTTCGCTGCTCTTCCAAAAGACAAATAACAGGGTAGGGAGTTTCAGGTGTAAACTCTGTTGATGCAGCTCCTTGAAGTTTACACACATTTCTGCTGAATTCAATAACTGCTGCCTGCATACCTAAACAAATCCCTAAAAGTGGAATTTTGTTTTCTCTGGCATATCTGACAGCTTCAATTTTTCCTTCAATTCCTCTAGTGCCAAAACCTCCCGGTACAAGAATTCCGCTAACGCCTTTGAACAATTCACCCAAATTGCCGTTTTCAATATCTTCAGCATCAACCTTTTTGATTTCAAGCCGGCAGTCATTAGCTATTCCGCCGTGTCTTAAGGATTCATAAATTGATTTATAAGCGTCTTGCAACTCGATATATTTTCCTGCAACAGCTATTGTGACTTTTTTAGACGGGCTTAATGCTTTATGGACAGTATCTTCCCATTCAGTCAAATTGCTTCTTTTGGATGCAAGATGTAATAGATTTACTATAATTTCATCAAGGTTCTGTTTTTTATATAAAATAGGTATTTCATAAATATCCTTTGCATCCATGGCTTCAATTACCGAGGTCTCATTAACATTGCAAAAGAGTGAAATTTTTTGTTTCAAAGATTTGTTTAAATGTTTTTCTGTCCTGCACAACAAAATGTCAGGCTGGATTCCTATTTCGCGAAGTTTGCCTACACTGTGCTGAGTAGGCTTTGTTTTAATTTCTCCGGCACTTTTGATGTAAGGAATTAAGGTTAAATGAATGTTAATAATGTCTTCGGTGCTTTCTTCAAGGCGCATTTGACGGATGCTCTCAAGGAATGGCAAACCTTCTATATCACCTACGGTTCCCCCTATCTCTACAATAACAATATCGCAATTCTGTTCTTTCGGAACTAACCGAATTCTTTCTTTGATAGCATCAGTAATGTGAGGGATAACCTGTACCGTGCCGCCCAGAAAGTCGCCCCTTCGTTCCTTTGAGATAATAGAAAAATATATTTGACCGGTTGTAATATTGTTTAGCTTGGTTGTCGTTAGGCTTGTGAACCTTTCATAATGTCCAAGATCCAAATCAGTTTCAGCTCCATCATTGGTTACATACACCTCGCCGTGTTGATAAGGGTTCATTGTGCCTGGATCAACATTAATATAAGGATCGCATTTAATGATGGAAATCTTATAACCTTGTGATTCAAGCAGCCTTCCGATGGATGCAGAAGCGATGCCTTTGCCCAGGCTTGAAACAACACCGCCTGTTACGAAAATATATTTTGTTTTTGTTGTCATTTGAATCTCCCGTAATAGCTTTGCAATGGAGCGACATCAATATGACCTCGTTTTACGGCTTCAATCCCGTTTACAGAGGCCTGGGCTCCTGCTAACGTTGTAATATATGGAACACTATGCATTACAGATGATGAACGGATAATAATTTCATCCTGATGAGGCTTGGCTCCTGAAGGTGTGTTTATAACCATGCCGACACGGCCTTCTTTGATGAAATCAACAATATTAGGAGTGCCTTCCAAAACCTTTTTAACAGAGGTAGCGTCAATGCCATTAGTTCTTAAAACTTTGGCAGTCCCATATGTGGCTATTATTTTAAACCCCATATCCTCAATTTTTTTTGCCACAAAGATGATGTCGCGTTTGTCCGAATCCTTTACGCTTATAAAAACGGTTCCTGAATTAGGGAAAGATTGATTAGCTGCCATCTGTGCTTTTGCAAAGGCAATGCCAAAGGAATTAGCTATTCCCATAACCTCGCCGGTAGATTTCATTTCAGGGCCCAGGATGGGATCAACACCGGAAAAACGTGAAAAAGGAAGGACTGATTCCTTGACAGCATTATGCTTAATTTTAATCTCATTAGTAAAACCAAGTTCATGAAGTGTTTTTCCTGCCATAACCTTAGCCGCCAGTTTTGCAAGGGGAACACCTGTGGCTTTGCTGACAAAGGGGATTGTGCGGCTTGCACGCGGATTGACTTCAAGAACAAACAGCATTCCTTTTCTTATTGCGTATTGAATGTTCATTAATCCAATGACCTTGAGCTTTTTAGAAAGAGCATACGTGCTTTGACGAATTTCTTCAATTAACTTATCACCGATACTGAATGGAGGCAAAGAACAAGCACTGTCTCCTGAGTGTACTCCAGCTTCTTCGATATGTTCCATTATTCCGCCAATAACAGTATGTTTGCCATCGCTGATTGCATCCACATCCACTTCAATAGCGTTCTCAAGGAACTTATCAATTAGGATAGGTCTCTCAGGTGATGCTTCAGTAGCTATTCGAATGTAATTTTCAAGTTCTTCTCTGCTATATACGATTTTCATAGCGCGACCGCCAAGAACATAGGAAGGCCTAACAAGTACAGGGTATCCAATTATATTTGCTGCTTTGTCTGCTTCAGCAAAAGAGTTTGCTATTCCGTTTGGCGATTGCTTTAGGTCTAATTGTTCAAGAAGAATCTTGAACTGTTCTCTGTCTTCAGCACGATCGATGGATTCTACACTTGTTCCAATAATTGTAGCACCTGAATCGCTAAGCCTTCTTGCCAGATTCAGAGGCGTTTGCCCACCAAACTGTACAATAACTCCATCAGGTTTTTCCTTGTCAATTATGTTCATGACATCTTCGAAAGTGAGTGGTTCAAAATACAGCTTGTCAGAAGTGTCATAATCTGTTGAAACCGTTTCAGGATTGCAATTAACCATTATTGTCTCAAAACCTAATTCTTTTAAGGCGAATGATGCATGGCAGCAACAATAGTCAAATTCAATGCCCTGACCAATTCTGTTAGGTCCGCCGCCAAGTATCATTATCTGTTTTTTACTGGCAGGTCGGATTTCATCTTCGGATTCGTATGTGGAATAGTAATAGGGAGTATATGCTTCAAATTCTGCTGCGCATGTATCTACCAGCTTATAAATTGCTTTAATATCTTTTGATTTTCTGGTTTTTCGGACTGTAATTTCGTCAGTTTTAAATATTTCAGCAAGTTGAACATCGCTAAAACCTAAACGTTTTGATTCAAGAAGTAAGTCCTTAGATATATCATGCAATTTCCCTGATTGTACTAATTTGATTTCGAATTCAACAATCTCTTTAATATTATGCAAAAACCAGCGATCAATATGAGTTAGTTTGAATATTTCATCGATGCTGAATCCATTTTGAAAAGCTTTTTTTATGTACATTATGCGTTCGGCATTAGGTCTCTCAAGATGCTTCTCTATATTATTTAACATCTTATTATTTAATGTATAAATTGGTCCAAATTCTTTGTTGTCAAGCCCGCTATATCCAACTTCAAGGCCTCTCAAGCCTTTTTGCAATGACTCTTTAAAAGTTCTTCCAATCGACATTGTTTCCCCAACAGATTTCATGGAAATACCCAGGGTGGAATCCGCTTCAGGGAATTTCTCAAAAGTGAAACGGGGGATTTTGACAACACAATAATCAATAGCAGGTTCAAACGAAGCAGGTGTTTCACGTGTAATATCATTTGAAATCTCATCAAGAGTATATCCAACTGCCAGTTTGGCCGCAAACTTTGCAATCGGAAATCCCGTTGCTTTGCTTGCCAAAGCAGAGCTTCTGGAAACGCGGGGGTTCATTTCAATCACAACCATTCTGCCTGTTTGAGGATTAGTTGCAAACTGGATATTAGAACCGCCAGTGTCGACACCTATTTCCCTGATAATAGCTGCAGCTGCATCTCTCATTATTTGATATTCTTTATCTGACAGGGTTTGGGCTGGAGCAACAGTTATGCTGTCACCTGTATGTATTCCCATAGGGTCAAGATTTTCAATAGAGCAAACAATAACTACATTGTCATTGCGATCCCGCATTACTTCAAGCTCATATTCTTTCCAGCCAGTGATGGATTCTTCAATGAGGATTTCACTAATCAAACTATTTTCAAGTCCTGATGAAGCAATGCGTTTGAACCCGCTCATGTTTGTTGCAAAGCCACCTCCTGTACCACCTAATGTAAAGCTGGGCCTTATAATTGAAGGAAAACCGATACCCTTGACTTTTTCTATGGCTTCATCAAGTGTATAAGCCAGCCCGCTTTCAGGGAGGTCAAGCCCTATATTTTGTATGCATTTTTTAAAAAGATCCCGATCTTCGGCTTTTTGAATTGCATGGTAGCTTGCGCCTATCATTTCGACGCCAAGCTTTTCAAGAACGCCCATTTCATAAAGTTTTACAGCAGTATTTAATCCTGTTTGTCCGCCAAGAGTTGGCAGAACGGCTTCAGGACGCTCTTTCTCAATAATTTTGGCAACAATATCAGGAGTTATTGGCTCCACATAAGTAGCATCAGCAATTTCAGGGTCTGTCATGATTGTAGCAGGATTTGAATTAACAAGAACAACTTGATAACCCTCTTCCTTTAATGATTTGCATGCCTGAGTTCCTGAATAATCAAATTCACAAGCCTGGCCAATGACTATCGGGCCTGACCCAATTATTAAAATTTTATTTAAATCTGTTCTTTTTGGCATAATGATCTAACTGGATTTATTTTTATATTCGCAAATTAGTTCAATAAAACGGTCAAAAAGGTATTCGGAATCATGGGGGCCAGGAGATGACTCAGGATGATATTGCACAGAAAAAGCTGGATGTGTGTTGTGCCGAATTCCTTCAACTGTTTTATCATTCAGGTTGATATGTGTAACGGATATATCGCTATTACTTAATGAGTCAATGTCTACGCAAAAACCATGATTCTGACTGGTTATTTCAACCTTGTTTGTTGTAAGGTCCATAACTGGTTGGTTTGCACCCCTGTGTCCAAATTTTAACTTGTATGTATTTCCTCACAAAGCAAGTCCCAGGAGTTGGTGACCCAAGCAAATGCCAAAAATAGGGATCTTCCCGATAAGCTGTTTAATTTCGGATATCAAATATTGAACAGCCGCAGGATCTCCAGGGCCGTTTGAAATCATAAGTCCATCAGGATTGATGTTTATAATATCATCAGCTTTTGTGTTCGCGGGCACTATTGTTACTTTGCACCCGCGATTGGTCAACATTCTGGGGATATTCCATTTTACACCACAATCTATAAGTACAACGTGATGTAATTCTTTGACGGGATGTTCCCATTCAAAAATTCTGTCCGACGTTACTTCCTTAACAAGATCTCTGCCAACAAGGCTTATAGATTTTTTTGCTTTCAGAACAAGACTGTCTTTTTTAAGGTCAATTGTAGATATTACAGCTTTCATTGCTCCAGCGAGTCTGATGTGGCGAGTTAACTGGCGTGTATCAATGCCTTCTACACCTATTATTCCGGAATTATTAAGATACTCAGGCAAGGTATGGGTCGATCGAAAATTGCTTGCGATACGACTGCATTCACGAACAACAAACCCTTCTACTTGAATGCGATTGGACTCTATGTCTTCCGAATTAACACCATAATTGCCAATAAGAGGATAGGTCATTGTAACTATTTGACCTTTATAAGAAGGGTCTGTGAGAACTTCCTGATATCCGGTTAGACTTGTATTAAATACTATTTCTCCAAAACTCTCTCCGGGAGCGCCGAAAGATGTCCCGTAAAAAATTGTTCCATCTTCCAATGCCAGAGCAGCTCTCAACAAACTTGCCTTTCCTAAGTTTTAAAATAAAGGGGAAATGCAATCTACAATTTAGTAAAAGTCACGAAATAATACCATAAAAATATTTCAATGAAACATTTAATTACAAAAAAATAAAAGCACACTAAACCGCTTGACAACCACAATATGTAGTGGTATGTTATTGTTGTAATCACATTTTATTGCGCTTACGGAGGTGCTGTATGTTCTTAAAAAAGATCGAAATTGTTGGTTTTAAATCATTTGCTTCCAGAACAATTCTTGATTTTGAACCAAAGGTTACTGCTATTGTTGGGCCTAATGGTTGTGGAAAAAGCAATATTGGCGATGCGGTCAGGTGGGTTCTTGGCGAACAAAATCCGCGCTTACTTCGGGGCACAAAGATGGAAGATGTGATTTTTAATGGCACTGACGAAAAGAAACCGATAGGAAGAGCTGAAGTTTCCCTTACTTTTGATAATTCAAGTGCCGGATTATCTGTGGAATTTTCTGAAGTAAAAATTACCAGAAGATTGTTCAGATCCGGAGATTCAGAATATTATATAAACAAAACTCCTTGCAGATTAAAGGATATTCGCAACCTTGTTTTGGATACAGGGATTGGTACAAGATCTTACTTTTTAATGGAGCAGGGGAAAATTGACTTAATTCTAAGCAGCAAGCCTGAGGAAAGAAGGCAAGTTTTTGAGGAGGCCGCAGGAATAAACAAATATAAAACGCAGAAAAAAGAAGCACTAAGCAAACTTGAGTCTACTGAAAAAAATTTAAATAGGATTAATGATATCCTTCGTGAGGTTAAAAGACAGATTGGATCTGTTCAAAGACAGGCAGGCCAAGCAAAGCAATATCAAAAAATACGAGACGAATTAAAAGATCTCGAAATTAAAGATGCTTTCTACAGAAAAAAGATGCTTGATGATGCAAGAAAAAAAACTGAGGAAGAGATTGCAAAGACTAAATCTGAACGAAAGGACATTCAAAAACAACTTGAAGTCTTTCTAAAGAGGAATGATGTTTTAAAAAAAGAGTTTTCGATATTGCAGTCTAAACAAAACAAGGCTCAAAAAGAAAAGATGGAGACTATTTATAAAGCGGAACAAGATATTGATCGTACAAGAATGAACAAAGAAAGGATAAAAGAAATTTCTGACAGAATTGACTCTGCACGAAAAGAAGAGGAAGATTCCAAAGAAAAAATAGTACAGTTTGAGCAACAATATAAAAAACAAACTGATTTCCTGGATAAAATAGAAAAAGAGAACGGGCAGGATTCAAATCCATATAAAAAAGCTGAAAAAGAATTAAAAGATATTTCATTGGAAATTCTTAATAATGAAAAAGAAATTAACGAAGAAAAATCAGCGCTTATGGATTCAATGAACAGAGAAGCACAGATGAGAAATGAAATGCGTGCTTATGTTGAGAAGAGCAGAATCCTTAAAATTCGATTTGAAAAGATAGGTGGCGATATAGATGAGATTTCCAAAAGGAAAAAAAATAAAAAGAAGGCTTTAGAAAATATTCAAAGTGAAATGAATTTAACTGAAAAAAAGGTGCTGAAAGCAAAAAAGGAAAAGATTGAAAAATCAGGTGATCTGAGAAACGAGCAGGAGAAACTGAAATCCATTGATTCCAAATTGGCAGACCTGAATCAGTCTTTTGTTGAAATCAGGTCTAGGAAAGATCTAATGAAAGAAATGCAGTCAAGATTGGAAGGTTGTTCAGAGAGCGTTAAATCTATTTTGTCAAAGAGCAACAATGAATCCCAACCAACATGCCGATTGCTTTCAGACATCTTGCGTATTCCCGAGAAGTATGAGCCGGCTGCTGAATCTATTCTGGAACATTCTTTTCAAAATCTTGTTGTTCAGACTGTATCTGAAGCAGAAAATCTCTTAGAATATTTGCGTTCTAAAAGAAAAGGCAGAGCTTCTATTATGCCTTTGAATTTGCTAAGAGAAAAAGAGCCATCGATGTCATTGCCTCTTGTGGAGGGTTTACATGGATTCCTTACGGATCTCATTAAGTGGGAGAAGCCTTATGAACTTGCTGTAAAAGCGCTTCTAGGAGATGTAGTAGTGGTAGATCATATAGATCAGGTTCTTAAAATGTCTCCGGACATAATTAATTCATACAGGTTTGTTTCTTTAGACGGTGAGATATTGAGCGTTTTCGAGGGTTTAAGAGGTGGCGAAAAAACGGCTGACGGAGAAGGCTTGTTAACCAGAAAAAGCAAAATTGATAGACTTGAAAAAACTTTAAAAGATATTGAGGTAAAGATAAATTTACAAAATGAAGAGAAAAATAGAATACTCGAAAAAATCTGCAAATATGAGCAGGAAATGCAATGTGCAACAACTACCCATCATGATAATGAAATAAAAATGGCACAAATTATAAATGATCACACTAGATTAAGTGCAAAAATTCAAGAACTTAAAGAGAGGATAAATGAACTAAAAAGTGAATCAGAAGGATTGGAACAAACACTTAATAAAGAAAAGCATGAATATGATGAAATGACAGAAAAGATAGTTTTGGAAGAAAAAAGTCAAAAAGATATTAAAATCGGGTTGGATAATGATGAAAGGCGATTGGTTGAAATAAAGGGGAAACGCGAAAATCTTTATATTGAGCATGCTAGACTGAAGGCTTCGATGGAAGCAGCTCAAGAGCGTCGGGAAACTGCGCAAAAAAGACTTTTGGAAATTAAAACAACAATTAGAGAAATGTCTGGCCTGAGATTAAAAAGGGAAGATGAAATAAATTCAGGCCGCCAGAAAATCGAACAGCTTTCAAGAACAATTGTAAATATAGGAAATCGCGAAGACCAATATGAGGCCGAGAAAAGAAATCTTGAGCATGAGGAAAATTCAATTGAATCAGAAATTGGCAAAGTGAGTCTTGAGATTAAGGACGTTGAAGACAAAATTGATACAACAAGAAAAAGGTCTGAACAAATAGTTGAGTCTTACAGTAAAACAGAGGTCATTTCAACTGAACAAAGAATTAAATCTCAAACGGAAGAAGATCGAATTTGGGAGAAATATGAAGTTCATCTTAGTGATACGCTTATTGATTTGTCACAGAATGCAGAAATAGATAGAATGCAGATAGATAAACTCAAAGAAAAAATAAGCAATATAGGTCCTGTGAACTTAGTTGCAATCGATGAGTTTAATTCGCTTAAAGAAAGATATGACCTTTTAAGCGCCCAACACAAAGATTTGATTGATTCAAGCGCTTCTCTGGTAAAAATTATTGAGAGAATAAATGAAACAACTGAATTGATGTTTCTTGAGACATTTGAAAAGATCAGACAGCATTTTAAAGTTATGTTTTCAAAGCTTCTTGGCGGTGGAAAGGCAGATCT
>JAVCCS010000117.1 GCA_030765365.1 Candidatus Theseobacter exili | reverse complement strand
TTTAAAGGACAAAAAGAAGATACTTCTTAAAATAAAATTTCGGTCACGAATGTATTCATTGAGTTTAAATAATAAAGAGTATTATGTATTCGGAGAAAAGTCACCTTTTACAATAACGAGAGGTATGAGTTTTCTTTACAGATGGTTGTATATAGCGGTTAAATACGACAACCACACAGAAAAACTGCAGTAGCCATGAAAATATGCATGCTAACAACATCTTTCCCAAGGAGCAACACGGATTCTGCTGGTCACTTCATTTTCAGTCTTGCAAAAGAAATTGCAAAAAACAATGATTTAATAGTAATTGCTCCTGGAGCATTTAATACTCCCGGAAAAGAAATAATCTCTGGTATAAAAATAAAGCGTTTCTGCTATATGTTTCCTAAATCATTTCAAAAAATCGCTTATGGTGATGGAATAATACCAAACCTTAAAAAATCACTTTTTATATGGTTGCCGATCCCCTTTTTTATTATATCTTTCCTTTTTTCAGCATATAGAGCAGCTCGTTCATGTGATATTATTCATGCTCATTGGATTTTTTCAGGTTTTATTGGATTAATAATACGTGGCAAAAAACCTTTGGTTTTAAGCATTCGAGGTAGTGATTTAAACATGATCCAAAATCATAACTTATTGAAAAAAATAAGTTACACCATTTTATTAAAAGCTGACGAAATCATTACAGTCAGTGAAGACCTTCACAATAAAGTTGTTAATATGGGAATTCCAGCTTCAAAAATACATACGGTTCCAAACGGAATTGATTTTGAATCTTTTAAACCACGCAGTAAAGATGAAGCAAGAGAAAAATTGAATATTCCTATGAATTCGCGAATTGTTCTTTATATTGGAAGGCTCATTCCACTGAAAGGAATTGAATATCTAATTGAAGCGATTAAGAAAATAGAAAAAAAGAATAACTTAAAAGTTTATTTAATAGGTGAAGGAAACTATCGGCATGAACTTGAAGATCAGGCAAAATCAATTCAAAACACAATTGTTTTTTGTGGACAACAACCACCATCCTTGATACCTGTTTGGTTAAATGCTGCTGATATTTTTGTACTCCCTAGCCTATCTGAAGGTCGACCGAATGTTGTCCTTGAAGCTCTTGCAATCGGTATCCCTGTAATAGCTACAAAAGTAGGAGGAATTCCAGAATTAATAAAAGATGATCTAAACGGCTTTCTCGTTCCTGCTAAATCTTCCGTTTCACTTGCAGAAAGGCTGAACTTATTATTGTCAGATAAAACTGTTATGTATAAATTTAAAAAAAACAGCCGTCAAATCCTTAAAGATGCTGGACTTTCCTGGAAAAATTCAGCTTCACAACATTTGGACATTTACAATAAGGCTGAATTGAAAAGATAAAAATGAAAAAAACTAACCCTTTTATTAAAAAACAGTGGATTGGAATAGTTGCCACAAGCATGGCTCCATCAAAAATTGGTGGAGCTCAAATACAGACTAAAAATTTATCTAAACAGTTAGCTAATAAGTATCCTACTGCAGTATTTCTAAAAAGATTTAAAAATGAACCTAAACATGAAATTATTGATAAAGCACATATTTATCGTTGCTATTTCAAAGATATGAGAATATTAAGACCTCTTAATTTTTTATTTCATATAATATCAACTCTTATTAATATTTATAGAAGTAGAAAAAAAATAAAAATACTAATTTGCATGATGCTTGTACCGAATGGATTGATCGGGATACTAGCTAAGGCTCTTTTCGGTATTCCTTCAGTTGCTTGGGTGCGAGGAGGAGACTGGTACCTTCCACCAACGCGACTTACTCATTTTTTAGTAAAAATGGTTATTAAATATTCTGATACAATACTTGTTCAATCTGAAGGAACACGAGATTCAGTATTATCAAAATATCCTGATTGTAATATTCATATCATACCTAATGGTATCGATTTCAAAACCCCTGGATCCTCAAATGAAACAATTCTTTTTGTTGGCAATCTTATTCCTCGCAAGGGAGCAGAAATACTAATAAAGGCAATGAGCGAAATTCCTCAGGAAACGTTAACAATTGTTGGCGATGGATCTGAATCTGTAAAATTGAAAGAATTGGCAAAAGGAACTAACACGGTATTTGTCGGCCAAGTACCACCAAAAAACGTTGAATTCTGGCTTCATAGAGCAAAAATGCTAGTCCTTCCATCAATAATTGGAGAAGGATTTCCAAACGTTCTACTTGAAGCTATGGCAACGGGAGTGCCTGTAATTGCTTCTAACACAACTGGTGGAATAACAGATCTTATTACAAATAATAAAAATGGTCTTATAGTTATTCCCGGCAATCCAAAAGAATTAAAAAATGCAATACTATATCTTCTTGAAAATCCATCGCTAAGAGAAAGATTAGCACAGGAGGGTATAAAAACTGCACAATCGTATTCCTGGGACAAAATAATAATTAAACTTGAACTTATAATTGATAGAATTGCAATAAATGATAATTGAAACTACAATAATCAAACCTTGTCTATTTATTCTTCTGATTTTATCTTCTGGATTTTCAATCCTATTTAGGATTCGATCAAAAGCTACCGAAAAGAATCCCGAGACCTCCATCATCGAAGCATTTTATATAAGCGTTCTTACAGGCATTGTAATATCTGGTCTTGCTGGTTTAATCCTGGCATCTACTGGTTTTTTCAATTACAAAAATCTTATTTTTATCCAATGCCTATGTACTCTTCTCTTCTGGCAAGGCAAAAAATATAATAAAGCAACTATTCTTTTTTTACGGCCTACAAAAAGCGAACTTTGTGTACTGATAATTATACTGGCTTCAGCCTTCTTTTTTTTAAAACCTTTTGAATATATCATGGGAGGATGGGATCCCAGCTCCTATTTAAATACGGGTATAAATACTGCAAATACAGGAAGCATTTCAATCCAAGATCCTATCCTTGAAAAAATGTCCATAAAAGAACAAACAGCTTTTGCGCATAAGAGAAATAGCCTGCTTCAAAAATATCCCGGTTTTCCTATTGTAGATTCTAAAAAGGCAAAAATACTTCCTGGCTTTTACTATTTTTATCCGGTATGGATTGCAATAATAAGTACTGTGTCTAATGCTAAAATGGCTTTATATACAAATGCAATATTTGGTTTGTTGTCACTACTTGGGTTGTTTTATATGGCAAAAAGCATTTTTGGAGAAAAAACAGCCTTAATATCTGTTCTTTTACTTGCTGCCAATCTTGCGCAAATATGGCACGTTCGTTTCCCTACATCAGAAATCCTGACACAATTTCTTATATTTTCAGGCCTATACACTTTGCAAAAATTTATAACTTCTTCAACCAACAGAACATCCTTATTTTTCGGTATTCTTACCTCATTATGTTTTGCTGAAGCCTTCACTACAAGGATAACTACTCTGCTGGCCTTAATTCCTATTTTTATCTATTTCGAATTCAGGTCATTTAACCCAATAATGAAAAAGCATGATAAAACCTTTATTAAAGCATTTGTAATCCTAATTCTTGCAGGGGCTCTTTACAATATTTTCATTGCTTCGGCGCCAACAAATCTACTAATGAAATCTTCAACTATAAAAAAGTTAAAGATATTATCAATTCCAGTTTTATTTATAGGTTTGATTGTTTTTCAAGTACTCAGAAGAAATTTTACCCGTTTGCAAAGCTGGAACATTTGGTCTCATACTATAACAAAAAGCACCCTAAATAAAATTGCATATACGGCTTTTACTCTTCTGTTAGTGGGTTATTTATTTGCTTCTAAAATTCCACTTGAATTCTTTACAAACCTACGCCAACTCGGATGGTTTATTTCGCCTTTAGGACTTTTTTCAGGATTACTTGGTTTGTATTTATTAATCATTTCAAAACCTTCCAAACAGGCTGTTCCTTTTATAATTATCTTCGTTTTTGTTACCTTTGCAATTCTATGGGACAGGCAAATTCACAATTCATTCATGTGGGCAGAAAGGCGTTACCTCCCAGTCATTATTCCTTCATTTCTAATTCTTTCGAGTTACGCATTAACCTTTATATGGAAAAAGCTGCCTTCTGTCATTTCTAAATCAATTTGCCTAATTATTGGCCTATTAATACTGTTACATCCTATAACAATAAATAAACCCATATTAAAAATACAAGACTATAAAGGTACTTGGGATTTCTGCGAACGATTATCAAATTTGTTTAATAATGACGATATATTGATTTGCTACGGAAGTTGGCTAGCTCTTCCTTTATCATACATTTTTGGAAAAACAACTTTGCAGATATCAGATCAAGAATATGCAAAGAGAATTCCGTTTGCAAAAACAATTTTAAACTCTATTGATAAGTGGCTCATTGAAGGCAAAAGAGTTTACTACTTAAGCCAGGAAGAACAGCCCTTTAGCAATTTGATAAATTTCATACCTATAGAAAAGACTACACTGGTAACAAAAGTTCTTGAAAGACGGATAAACTCTATGCCAGAAAAAATAGAGAATATTACAATACCTTTAACGATATACCGTTTAGAAAAGATTCCTAATAATTTCAAAAATAAAGAGAACAAATACCTTATCGATATAGGGCATGAAAACCTGAGCCTTATTTCCGGATTCTACGATCAAGAATCGTGCTTATTGCCGGACCTTGACTCAAAAACATATCGATGGACAAACAAAAAAGCTTCCATGAAATTGGATATTTCAGCCGATGATATCCCTCAAATCAGAAAAATTCATCTTTCCTTAAAGAGTTTTCGACCGACAGGTATTCCTCCTGCAGAAATTCAAGTATCTATTGCTAACGAAAATCTGTGTACGCTTAAAATTCCTTCTGTTGATGATTTTAACAAATATACTATTGATATACCTGGCGGTTTACTGAACAAAAACATATCAGCTCAACTAGTTTTAGCTGTAAACATATGGAACCCATCTGCGGACGGAACAAACAGAGATAAAAGGGATCTAGGTGTTGTGGTTGAAAAAATTGAACTGGTTAAAAAAGATAACAGCATCGAAACTTTCAATATTGAATCCATTAACGAAAAAGCACTTGAAGGATTTCACAAACTCGAATGGAGCAAAAACATTGAAACCTCGGTAAGATGGACAGGAAGAAAAGGATGTATCTCCATCCCTTGGTTTGGCAAAGATAAAAAGAATAGGCTCATAATTCGTATGGCGGGAGGACGCTACTCCGACATGGAAAAAGCAGTTGTTAGACTCTTAATAAACCGTAAACTTATATGGAGAAGTTCCATATCCCACGATTTCAATCAATATATAATAGATATTCCTGTAGGAACTGTTGAAGAAACATCACCGGGCCGAGTAAAATTAGTCATCAAATCAAATACCTGGTCACCTAAAGATACGGGGCATTCAAATGATAGAAGAAAGCTGGGCGTTGTCCTGGATTGGATAAAGATAGAAAAACTTGATTACTAAAAATAGTATATATCCCTCACTTGTTACAAAATCAAAAAAGAAAGTTAGAATAAATCTAATAATACTTGTTTACTCTTGAAAATTTTTTCTTAGCTTTCTGTTAATAACTGTAACAATAATGAACAGAACTGCATCCACAAATATGAACCACATTCTCGAAACTATTGAAAGCAAAATTGCAATTGGTGTAGGAAATGAAAATCTCAATAAACCAGCTAAAACTCCTTCTCTGACCCCCAGACCTCCAGGCATAATGATAGTAAGTTTTGCGATTATTCCAGCAAGAATAAAACTAGCCATTATTATAAAACCTTGATTATAGTTAATAGGTATTATAGCAGCTGCAAGGCACATGAATGCGATTACCTTTAACAAATGGACTAAACAATAAAGCAAAACGAACAAAATACTAAATTTGTACCGGAAAAACTTGTCTTTTTCAATAGGAGACTGGTTCATAGTTTTTAAAATTCTGTTAATGATAAAAGATAATATTTCAGGATGTACTATGATAATCCCGACACCGACCAATGAAATAAAAGCTATAGGATACATATATGAAATTTTATCAAAGAATATTGAAACAGATACAATACCTAAAAGAATATGTGCCCCCAAAGAAAGAAAAAGCTCAAAAACAGAAACAAGGGATAAAATTCTCTTATTCATACCTTTCAACCCTCCTAAATATACTTTTCCTGCAACAGAAATAATTTTTCCAGGAATATAACGAGCAATCCAAGACAAGAAAAAGATATCAAATGCCTCCCATACTGAAAGCTTTGTTTCTTTGCAAAGAAGCTTCAACATAAAGTTCCAGACAACTGAAAGGAAAAATATATTTAAAACTGAAAAAATGAAAGCTAAGAAAAAAAAACGATATCTAAGTATAAATTCATAGTGTTTGATTTTCTGCCATTCACTAAAAAGCAGAAATCCAAGAATAGCTAAAATAATAACACTTAGAACATATGAAAAAACACGAACCCATCTGCTATCAATTCTCACTGATTCAACCACCCACTTGCATAGTCATATTTTTCCATTTGCACACCACAAATCCTATTAAAAGCCTCTTTTTGTTCAACATTCCATTCAGACCAATGAGGAAAAGAAAGAACAGGACTTTTATTCTTTGGCTTGTTAACAATGTCTTCCCAGTCTTCCTTTGAAACATAAAGATCAAGGTAGTCCAAAATTTTTTCTTTAAAATAAGTATAATCTGCTCTTAATTTTTCTAACTTAACTGTATATTTGGTATTTTCATCAAGATACTTGGTGTCATTTTGCCAAAACCAGCATACTTTTTCAAAACGAGTCATAGTTGTCCATTTCTCATAATAAAACGAATTTTTATCCGGAACGATTTTATTAATTAGCGGATCTTTTTTTCCAAATGTAGCTCGGCACATAATTGAACGCACAACATCTCTGCCATCTCGAACCAAATGCAAAACTTTTGCCTCGGGAAAAACCTTTGGAACAGATTTAGCAAACCTTCTAAGAAAAGGATTAATTTCTCCATAAATTTTATTTGGATTATCCTTTATCATAAGATAGAGTTTCTTTCTTCGAGTTGTTGAAAGGTATTTGAAAGCCTTTTCTTCACTCTGGTAAGCTTCGACTTGATACCAGTAATCATCAATCACAGTTTCGTGAGCAACAAGAGCATTTTCAGATTTATTTAATACATGTGCAAGAAATGCTGTTCCTGAACGAATCACTCCAAAAATAAAAAAAACCTGCTTATTCTCATACCATTTATTCATATAGGTTGGATCGTGTATAATCATATTTGTTATTAG
The DNA here is from genome assembly GCA_030765365.1 of Candidatus Theseobacter exili. Taxonomy (GTDB): domain Bacteria; phylum Auribacterota; class JACPWU01; order Theseobacterales; family Theseobacteraceae; genus Theseobacter; species Theseobacter exili. The sequence continues at coordinate 6,485 of JAVCCS010000117.1, read as the reverse complement.
TTTGTTAAAAAAACAATATACACGAAGACAAAAATAGATAAACCTATCTAAAAATGGAATATCGATTGCTCTTTTCCTATAATTTTTCATAAACCGTGTGGTCCATCGTTCCCCAAAAACATTATAATCATCATTTAAAATCATTTTCCTACCTCAAAATCATCGAGTTTTTATTTAATTAGCTAACCATATAATCTATGGATTCTTGACGTTCACTTAATTTTCCATATAATAGCTTAACTAAATTAAACATATTCAAAAATATAAAATACGAATAGAATAAATTAAATACTACTTTAATAAGCGTTTATTAAAAATCAAAAAAGGACATAAAGCCCTGACTAATTTTAATCTTTATAATAAAAGGTCATAATAAATGTCTATAAATAACACTATATCAATTATCGTTCCGGCCCATAACGAAGAAAAAAGCATATACACAACTATAACCAATCTTCATAAGGTTATGGGCCAAACTGAGTACACCTATGAAATAATTGCAGTTAACGATGGATCAACAGATAACACTTATGAGGAACTACAAAAAGCGGACGCACAGGTTATTCATAACAATTATAACCTTGGTTACGGCGCTTCTTTAAAACTTGGAATTCGTCATTCAAACTTTGACACAATTGTTATTACTGACGCAGATGGCACATATCCTGAGGAAGAAATCCTCAAATTACTTGATAATTATTTTATATATAATTGCGATATGGTAGTGGGTGCACGTACTGGAGAAAATGTTAATATTCCCCTTATTAGAAAGCCTGCTAAATGGTGCCTTACGACCCTAGCGAAGTATCTTACTCGTATTGATATCCCTGATCTTAATTCAGGTCTTAGAGTCATGAAAAAAACATCTGTTATTCCCTTTTTCAATGTTATTTCGCCAGGTTTTTCTTTTACAACAACAGTAACGCTAGCCCTTCATTGCAATGATTATCTTGTTCGTTATATACCTATTAACTACCTGAAAAGGCAGGGTAAGTCAAAAATTAAGCCAGTTAGAGATACGATAGATTTTTTTCAGAAAATTTTCAGAATTGTAATGTATTTCAAACCTCTAAAAATATTTGCACCAATAGCCTTAATCCCGGGCTTTTTTGGGCTAGTATTTTTAATAAGAGATCTAATTAAAATGAATTTAGCGCAAACTTCCATCCTTATGCTGTTGACTTCATTCATGATTCTCTCCATAGGTCTTTTAGCTGATCTAATTGATAAACGTTTAGTTATCATAACAAATATTGAGAAGTGAGGACCTATTCTTGTGATATGAAGATTTATAATGATAAAAAAACCATCTTGAAATGGCACGGATCTCTGCTAATACTTTCCTTGCTATTTTCATTAATTCTTTCTTTTTCTGCTCAATACCCTCTTATCATGGACAAATACTACTATCAAAACGACATGTCCACTCATACATGGTGGATGTACACGTTCCAGGATCCTGAGTTATTTCAAAATGATTATCTTATGGAACTTACAAAAAAACATGCGACTATCGGCTATAAGAATCTGCATTACTTTGCAAGTTTCTTTACAGATCCAATTACTTTCACTAAATTAATTCCAATCCTATTGTCCTTAATAACTACCTTCTATCTTTTTTTAATTGGCAAGCACTTTAAGGGAGAGATTACTGGTTTGATAATTTCAATAATTTACTTGCTATCAAATTATTCTTATCAACTTTCAAACGGACTACAACGCTCATTCAAAGAACCTCTTTTAATAATATTTTTTTACTATTTCATCAAAAAGAAGTATATCAAGGCTGCAACTATTTCAGCCTTAACTCTACTTTTTTATCCTCCAGCTTTCCTTATATGTAGTGCATCATATTTCATTTCACTTATAGATTTTAAAAAGATTAATCCTTTTAGATATTTAAGTCGTAATCAAATAATCGGAGGCTTGCTTATAGTTACGTCAGCAGCATCATTTTTTCTTGCGAGTTATAATAAAAAGGACTCTTCAAACCTTACGCTACATAAACGATATTCCTGGGAAGAGATGAAAGAACTACCTGAGTTTTCTCGTAAAGGAGCATTGGCATTATTTCTAAACAAAAAAAATAAAAAAAAGTATCCTTTTAACCCATTTGGGTTAAGCAGAAGGCTCATGATAGGTTTTTACAATTACCAGCTACCATCCATTTATATTTCACTCATGCTTCTTTTTATTCTTGGCTTTCCAGCATTAAAACTTCAGAAGGAAGTTTATTGTTTGCTTGCTGCTGGGTTAATTCTTTATATCATCGCATTTCATTTTTTTTCATTATTGTACTTACCAAGCAGATATCAAAACTCCGTTATCTCTCTATTTCTTTTAATGTTTATTGGTATAAATCTTGGGAAAGCTTACGAAAAAATAATTGACGATTTTCGAAAAAAAAAGATATTAACACTTTGTATAAAATGTATCCCCTTTTTCCTTTGCCTGATTGCTTTCCTATTTTCATACAAACTTAATTTTATTAAACCCAAAGGTTATAAAAAAGTTGCACATCGCAATTTTTATAAATTTCTTTCGACATTGCCAAAAGATTCGTTAATTGCAGGACCTCCCAGTATAATGAATGAAACACCTCTTTTTTCCAAGAGAAGCGCTTATACAACTGAAAAATTCCAAGATAAAGATCCTGAAATAAAGCGAAGAACTTTTTTGTTTTTTAAGGCATATTACGCTTCCAACTTTGAAGAAATAAAAAAGTTTGCCAAGAAAGAAAAAGTTGATTATATCGTTGTTCAAAAAGATCACTTTAAAAATAAACGTTATACCAAAAGAAACTACTATTCTCCATACTATGAGTTAATAAAAGGAATCACATCGAATAGAAAAGACTTTGCAATATTGCGCCCAAATCCTGAAGATATCATATTCGAAAGCGATAAACTAACAGTCTTTAAATGTGACTGGGATTAAGATAAATATGGACAACATACTATCAAAATACCTGCCGGTAAGAGGTTCCTGACAAATATCCCGGAAGAGCTGAGTTAACCTTAAAAACGATCAATCCATGGAAGCCTGCAAAAACAGGCAAGTCAGGGGACAAGCGCAAACTTGGGGTTTGCGTGGATTGGATTAAAGTTCAAAAAAAATAAAAACTCTCAATCAGGATTGGACCTTATAAATCCTGGCCGTTATCTTCATCTTTTTTGATACTTCAGGAATTTCTCCACTATTTTCACATAGTATATTTGTATTAAAACTATTTATCGCGACAGATTCTAAACAGGCTTCCTTGTTAAAAGAGGAAGAACTTGTTGAAACAAAATAAATTGCCCAGCCTTCCCTTCCCCAGCGCTGTAAAACCTTAATTGATTCATCCGCTGACAACCATCCCTTTTGACTAATATAAAGAGCTTTTTCACCAAAAAGAAAACGAAGCGGAACCGCAAGTTCTTTTCTGTCAAAAACAACAGTTTCCCATGAAGCAAACTCATTTGAAAGATCATCACAAAAACTCATTATTCCCTGGTAATCTTTGTAGAAAAGGATGTTCCTATTCTTCCATAAAGGGAAACCTCCTATAAGTATCGCAAGCATAAGTACCAATATCCAGGACAAATAATCCGATTTTTTTTCAGCCCATTTACATAACGCAAATGAAATAAACAGTATTATTGCAGGTACTGCAAACGGGACAAATCCTTCCAGACGAGCAGGAAAATTACGAAATCCAAAAATAACTGCAAACAAAATAGAACTAACCACCGATGTCCCTATAATCCAGTGAAACCCCTTTTCATCCGAATCTGCAAGCCACCAAACCAATCCAACAAAAGCCAAAAAGACCCCGATACCGGTAACAACCCAGTGTAAAGGGACTAACGCAGCCACCTGACTGGACTCAGGCCTAATCCAGAAACCCATAATTATAGTCAAAAAAAGCAACCCCAGGAGAAAGTGCGTATTTCTTATTCTTTTGAAACTAACCCACAAAGCCAAAACCGCCGGAAGAATAATTGCATAAAATGCAAACTGGTACGGATAAATGGAGTCAGGCAGTACAAAATACATCACAACAAGAACTGATACAATAATCAACCCAAGTTGTATCCAGTTAACCTTTTTCGATTTATTTTGAAAAACCGCTACAGCAACAGCAAAAGAAACAGCAATAGGAATTGCATTAGTCTGAACAAAAACAGCTCCTGCAAAAGATAAAACAGCAACCCATATCCACTTTGGCCTTGAATAGTATGAGCCGCGGGCAAAAGCCGCGCATCCTCCTAAAATCATACATTGAGTCAATGGAGCAGCAGAAGGCACTCTGGCAAACCAGAACTGGGCAAGATTTACAGACAAAAGCCCTGCAGCAACTAAGCCGACCTTCTTATTTACAAAAAGCCATTTGCCTAAAATAAAAAAGAAAAAAACACCGGCAATTGCAAAAACAGGACTTACAAAAAGAACAGAAGCCGGGCCGAATAATCCTAAGAAAATTGAAAACCATAACGATGCAGCCGGAAGAACTCCAAGTCCCTTAAGACCCTTTAAAGCATTGCTTGCCGGAACAATTAAATCATTACTGCCTTTAATAAACACATCAGGCAAAGAATTTTGGAAAACAAAAAATCTTCCGGAATCCTTTAAAGCACCTCCTGAAGCAACCAGAGTTCCCGACATACTACCGCCGAATATTGTCTCAGAAGGTCTAAAACAAAAGAAAAAAGCGCAGAACAATATAATTGATAATACAATATATTCCCAACTTATTATCTTACGCGCAGATTTAACAGCCTTGAATCTAAACCGCGAAACAACCATACAAAGAAAAGAAATCACAATATTCTGAACTATTAGATTTTGTAGTGAATAAAAACCGGCAAACCCTAATATCAAACCCGATACAGTTGTAATAAGAATGCTTAAAAGAATCCTGATAAAAAGTTTTTCGAAAAAATCCAAATCGCTTTCATCAGCCATAAGAGTTCGTTGAGCTATAAATCCCGGAATAAATACGAACACCGGGAAAATAAGCAATATTTTTCCAAATAATCCAACTTGCATCATATCCATTATCCTCTTTGACCTATTGTAATCATAGGTTCAAAACCTCTTTCAGACGCCGTTCAAGAACCGTTTGGTCAAAATCCAAAAGACGCTTTCGTTGCTGAACAAGTATTTCCTGTGTAACCTGCTTATTATTAAGAACCTCGTCAATTAATTCAGCTGTTGCCTCAAAATTTTTATGCTTAAGAAGTATCCCGGCACCATTCAAAGTTTCGGGTATAGCCGCCTGTTCATACGCAATAACAGGCACATCAAAACTCATTGCTTCAAGTAAAGGAATGCAAAAACCTTCATGTTCACTCATGCACAGGAACAAATCGGCCAGCTTGTAATATGCAAGTAATTCCTCCATTTTTACATGCCCGGAGAAAAAAACATCACTGAGATCCAGTTCTGCAGTAATCCCTCTCAAATAAGCCAGGTACCTACCCAGACCCGCAAAAGAACCTACAAGAAACAAACGCGAAGCCGGATTGATACTTTTTTTGTAATAATAGAAAATGCGTATCAGGTCCTCAAAACGTTTGTTTGGGACAAGCCTTCCGACAAAAAGAATATTTGTCCAATCATCTTTAAATTTGTTAATGACAGACCGGGATGGAGCTGTTTTGAGATACTCGAGGTTAACAACTAACGGCATAACTTCAGGATTTTTAAAACCAGCATCAGCTAATTCCCTGCGGTTAAAATCAGATACAGCTAGCGCAACCTCAGTTACAGGAACGAGTTCTTTTAACTGCTCTCTGCCATCCATTAAAACGCGAACCCTATCCTCACTTATCCCCCGGTAATATTTTGCGGGTGTAATATTATGATAAACAATTATTTTCCTGCCGGGAACCTTGCAAAAATAATCCGTGATCTCAGAACCTACGGAAAAATGATAAATATTAATATCCGTAGAACGTGATTCGGTCTTGTGCGCACGATAATCACTGCAGAAATTTCGCATCCTCGGAGATATATGACGTGAAACACTGTAAATTTCAGTGCTAACATCAGGCCAAAGACGCCTCAAAACACTGTCAATTTGAAGAGCATAATTACTTATTGCATCCCCACCTGAAAACCCGGCAACAAACTGGCTAATGCGCACTGGCAAACTCACAATCCAAATCCTTCCAAAGCTTTCTCAAAACGAGCCAGCACAGCATCCCAGCTGTATTGTTCTCTGACGTATGCGGCGCCGGAAAGAGCCATTTTTGAATAGGTATCCTTCTCAGCCAAAAGAAAATTGATTAATTCTTCAAACTCAAAATAATCGTTAAAATACAATCCTCCCCCGCTTCTTATACAATGATCCCTGGTTACATCACATTTTCCGTTTACCAGAACAGGTGTTTCTCCAAGCCATGAATCCATCAAAACAATGGAAAAGCTTTCATTAACAGAAGGCTGACAAAGCAAAAAAGCAGCAGCATGTGCATTTCGCTTGTCGTCCTCATCAATGT
>JAVCCS010000311.1 GCA_030765365.1 Candidatus Theseobacter exili | reverse complement strand
GCCGCCGCATCCGAACAGTGCGATTAATTTTCCATCTTGCGGAATGATCTCTTTAAGTGTTTCTAGCACGTTTTTTATTGCATCCGGAGTGTGAGCATAGTCAACAAAGATGCGTGGGTAACCGGATTTGTATATTTCCTGAAGCCGACCCGGGATGGATTCTATTTGTGAAAGTGCTTGTGATATCGTTTCAGGTTTTATTCCAAGATTGACAGCTACTGCAACTGCTGCCAGAATGTTTTTTAAATTGAATTCTCCTGAAAGAGGGCAATCAACTCTGATTTTACCCTCAGGTGATAGAATTATTCCCTCTATTTTTCTGATATATGAAACCCCGGCGCTCCATTTAAAATTTGCATTTTTATTTATAGAGAAAGTTGATATTGGTGTCTTTGAAACATTCATAAATTTTTCTGAGTAAGGGTCATCAATATTACATACTAAGAACCCTTTCATTATAACTTTTCTGAAAAGTTCAGTTTTTGCTTCGGCGTAGCTTTCCATTGTTAAGTGGAAATCGAGATGATCTTGGGAGAGGTTTGTAAAAACACCTCCAATGAATGTTATATCCTTGACACGTCTGAGGGCTAAGGCATGTGAGGATACTTCCATAATTACAGTTGAAATCGAATTTTTAGTCATTTTATATAATATTTTCTGAAGCGTAACGCTTTCTGGTGTTGTTAAATTTCCAGAGAAGTGTTCATCTCCTATACTATATCCGAGAGTTCCAATAGTACCTCGTGGGACGTTTGCAGTTTTTAGTATGTGATTTAAAAGATAGACAACTGTGGTTTTTCCATTGGTTCCTGTTATGCCGACTACTGTCATTTTTTTAGATGGATTATCATAATAGTTGGCAGCAGCATGAGAGAGTGCAGTTCTTGTATTAGTTACTTTTATTTGCGGAGTTGTTATATCTGGAAAATTATTTTCTACTACGATAGCAGAAGCACCGTTTTTTACTGCTTGCGGTATATACTTATGACCGTCTTCTTTCTGTCCTCGAATTGCAAAGAAGAGAGAACCGGATTGAACGTTTTTAGAATTGAATGTAAGTGAAGAGATACTTTCCGGTAAATTACCATATAACTGAAAAGCTATACCTTTTAATACTTGTTGTGTGGATTTATTCAACTGACAACCTCGGAGGTTTGAGTATAAGCTGACATTGAGTATTTGATGTAACCAGAGAACCTATACTTGGAGTTTGGGAGACAACTAATCCTGAACCTTTAATATCTATACTCATTCCCATACGTTGTAAAATACCAATTGCTTCGCTTGAGGTTTTACCGTAAAGATTAGGCATCCTGGAGGTATATTGAAGTGACGATAGAAGGGGATTAGGAACTTCAGCTCTTTTTGTTCTTATTGAATTGATTCTTGTGGTATTTATTTCATCAATTTGAGCATATTTAGTAATTGGTCTTTGAATATTATCTTCTTTAAGAAAAATTTCATCTGACTGATTAACTATTCTTGTAAATATTTCTTTAACAACTGGAGCAGAAACTGCACCGCCTGTGTGTGTTTTTCCTTTTGGATTATCAATAACGATGACACATAATAGTTTTGGGTTATTAACGGGAAAGAAACCGACGAAAGTTGCAACATAATCGGTCTGACTGTAACCATTTTTTATTACTTTTTGAGCCGTTCCCGTTTTGCCAGCTATTGCCATTCCATGAACGTCTGCTCTTGATCCAGTTCCGCTCTGTACTGTTAAACGAACTAATTCTCGCATTGTTGTCATTGTTTCAACAGAGGCTACTCGTCTAATGTACTGCGGTTTTCCTTTGTATAGAACAATACCGTCTTTTGTTTGTATAGATTTTACAATTTGGGGCTTAAGTAAAAATCCACCATTGGCTATTGCTGAATAGGCGTAAGCTAATTGAAGTGCAGTACAACATAATCCATGTCCAATAGCAACTTGTGCAAGCATTAAATCATTCCATTCTTTAAGTGGATGAACAATACCGTTTGCTTCTCCAGGAAATTGTATACCAGTTTTTACACCAAATCCATATTTTCTGGCATATTTGAAAATGTAATCTTTCCCTGTTTTTTGAGCTACCTTTATTGTTCCTACATTGCTGCTTTTTTTAATTATTTCTGAAAAAGTGAGGGTATTGTATTTTTTATGATCACTTATAATATTTTTTCCAATTTTAATAAATCCCTTTTCACAATGTATACTATCTTCAGGATGCACGTGATTTTCTTCGAGCGCAGCTGTTGCAGTTACTATTTTGAAGGTTGAACCGGGTTCGAAGATATCGGCTGTTACTCTATTTTTCTGTGAGGAAACGGGATAATTGAACGGTTTGTTTGGATTAAAAAGAGGAGCAGATGCCATTGCAAGTATTTCGCCGCTTTTCGGGTCTATGATGATTCCCATTGCTTTGTCTGCATTATGCTCAAAAAATGCTGAATTCAGCTCTTCATGCAGAATTGTTTGATATTCATGGTCGATTGTGAGTATCACATCATTTCCATCAATTGTTTCCTT
>JAVCCS010000080.1 GCA_030765365.1 Candidatus Theseobacter exili | reverse complement strand
CTCTTAGATCGTTGATATACTCAATTAGAACAATGGCATTATTTACAACCATTCCGCCTAACATGATTACACCCAGCATTGCAACAACACTTATAGGTGTTCCGGTAATGGCCAAACTTGTGGATATACCGATCATTGAAAGCGGTACACTAAACATAATAATAAAAGGCTGCCACAGCGATTCAAATTGAGCAGCCATGATCATATATACTAAAAGTATTGCCATTACCAAAGCAAATATTAGCGATTTAAAAGATTCACGCCTTTCTTCAGCTTCTCCTCCAAGCTTAATTGAGTAATCTTCAGGTAATTCAAGGGACTCAAAGTAGTTTATAAGAATTGCTTCAACCTCAGATTGCTTTACATTAAACAAATCAGCAAAGACATAAATCACACGGCGTTGTTCCAGACGTTTGATTTCACTTGGCCCTTTTCCAGAAGGAGGTATTGTTGCTACTTCTTTAAGTGGTATGTCAAATCCCTGTGGTGAGTGGATGTATAAATTTCGAATTTTGTCAGCATCATCAACATCACTCTTTCTTAGGCGTACAAGGATTGGTATTTCGTTACCCTCTTCCTTGAATTTTGTAGCTATAACACCTTTAATGGCCATCTGGCAGGTTAAAGCAATATCGTTTACACTTAACCCAAAATAAGCAGCCTTTTCTTTATCAATGATGATTGTTGTTTCAGGGAATGGTTCAGATGTACTGTCTTTAATATTATAGACGCCCTGAATAGATTTTAGTTTGTCTTGTATTTTCTTATTCAAATCAGAAATGATTTCAAGGTCCTGACCAAGAACTTCTATAGTAATTGCGGCACCTCCACCTCCAACAGCTGCTCCGAAAGCACTGTCATTAGATACAAAACTTATTTCAGCATTATTAATACCAAGTGCGTCTACATTTTCTTTTAGTGATTTAATTATATTTTTAGTATGTCTTTTACGGTCTTTCTTTAGATTTACAACCATTCTTGCCTGATGAGATCCCAGGGTAGATGTCCCTTCGCCAGCCTTGGATTTGTCAGATCCAACGTTGGTAGAGATATTCTTAAGTTCCGGTATTGCAAGAACTTTCTTTTCAATTTTTGTCGTCACCTTGTTTGTTACTGCCAGTCTTGTCCCGGTAGGAAGGGTCAATTCAATAAAAAACTGGCCCTGGTCAACTCTGGGTAAAAGTTCCTGCTCAAGTTGAGTAAACAGCCAGAGGCTCGCTAGAAATCCGAATAATATAGCAATTAAACATGTGCGTTTATATTTCATAAAGGCATGTAAAATACCACTGTATACAGCTAGTATAGCTGACTGTATTTTGTCAATTGCACGCTGAATAGCATGTTCGCTATAGGTTTGGTTTTTACCACGCATTGCAAGCCTTGGAATAAGAGTAAGGGCAACAATCAGAGAAGCTGAAAGAGAAAAGGTTACTGTAAATGCAAGCTGCTTGAATAACTGACCTTCAACCCCTTGAAGAAATATCATTGGAAGAAAAACGGCTACTGATGTCAGTGTAGAAGAAACTATAGGTGCGCTAACTTCGTTTGTACCGTTAATTGATGAGATTATATTGTCTTCATTAAGTTCCTGGCGTCTTCGGATAATATTTTCAAGCACAACGATGGCATTATCAACAAGCATACCTACACCTAATGCCAGGCCGCCAAGGCTCATCATATTTAAACTTACTCCCTTTGCATACATCAGGACGAAGGCAGCCATAACAGAAACAGGTATTGTGGTAGCGACTACAAGTGCGCTTTTCCAGCTTTTAAGAAAGAAGAGTAATACAAAAAAAGCAAGGAAGGCACCTTGTAATGCAGCATCTTTAACACCGTTAATTGCGTTTTTGATAAAGATTGATTCGTCATATACAATCTCAATCTTCATGCCTTTTGGCATTGTTTCTGTAATTTTATTAAAAGCTCTTTTGACTCTTGCGGCGGTCAAAATGACATTGGCAGCTGATTGTTTCTGAACAGCAATTGAAATATTCTCGTTACCGTTATAACGGGAGAAACTGGTTTTTTCCTTAAATGTATCTTCTATTGTAGAAACGTCTTTCAACAATATAAGACGTTTGTAATCACCGCGTTCCTGTGTTTTCTTGTCTTCAGCAGATAGGTTAACACCAACATCTACCTCAAATCCCTCTTCCTGATCATCAACGGCTATGGGAATTTCACTTATTTCTTCAATTTCTGCAAATTCGCCTATTGTTCTAATTAAATATTCATAAAATTTTTCTTTTGTAGTTCCTGCAGGGTAGTTAAGGTTTGCATTCTTCATTGCTTTTGAAATTTCAAGCAGATCAATATGCAAACTTCTAATTTTACCTTTGTCGATTTCGACAAGTATTTCACGTTCAACCCCACCGCTTATATCAGCAGCAGCTACACCTTCAAGTTTTTCAATTTTGTCTTTGATAAACTTACGTGTAAAACGCAATATATCTGCCTGGCTGAAAGTTTCGCCTCCTGTAATACTAAGAATCATTATCGGCGTTGCAAATGGGTTGAATTTTTTTACAATAGGCTCTTCAGCGTCCCTTGGCAGCCGTTCTTTAATAAGGTCGATTTTCTCGCGCATCGAAAGAGCAGCAAAATCCATATTGGTACCCCATATGAATTCGGCTGTTACCATGGACAAACCTTCACGTGAACTTGAACGAATACGTTTAAGGTTCCTTACAGTACTGATGGATTCTTCAATTATCTTTGTAATAAGTGTTTCAACTTCTTCAGGTGCAGCATTTGCATACGTTGTCACAACTGTGAGCTGAGGATATGTGATTGAAGGAAACAGCTCTTGCGGTAATCTCTGTAGGGAAATTATACCTATTAGTATAACCGCAAGGAATATCATAGTTATCGTTACAGGTCGTCGTACAGAAAATTCAGCTAGCCGCATAGAATTCTTTCCTTATTCTTTCTCTTCAGATTCAGCACCTACTCCTTCAGGTGCTTCACCACTGGGAGCATCTTCTTCAGCTACTTTTACAAGGGCGCCCTTTTTGAGTTTTACAGGCGTATCCGTAACAACTACGTCGCCTTCCTGCAGCCCTTCGTCGATCTGTACGGTCTCTGTAGCTATGTAACCAACTTTAACTTTTCTAGGTTCAACAGTATTGTCTTCTTTAACAACAAATACGTGTGATTCTTCACCTTTACCTTCAATTGCCGCGATAGGCACTGAGATGGTGTCTTTTTTAGTGAATACTGTTATGCGGCCCCTTGCAAACATTCCCGGGATCAAAAGACCCTGTGAATTGTCAACTTTCGCCTTTACTGTAAGAGTACGGCTTTTACCCTGTATAATAGGTTGTGTGCTAACAATTTCACCGGAAAATTCTTTGTCAGGATATGTATCAACTGTAACTATTGCGGGTTGTCCATTTTCTACTTTGTTAATATCTTTTTCAACAATTCCTATAGCAACATATACAGAAGTTATGTCAATTGCACTGATAACATCAGAGTTGCTGGTTACAAATTCACCAATTTCCGCATCTTTTTCTCCTATAATTCCAACAATAGGAGCTTTCATATATGTTTTGGACAGCTCCTGCTTTGCAGATTCAACCTCAATAGTTGCAGCTTCTACTTCTCTTTGTTTTGTCTGGGCTTCCAACTGAACTTCTTCAAGTTTGGGCTTGATTATAGCTCCAATCTTAAAAAGATCATCATGCATTTCAAGTTTCTTTGCTGCCTGATTATAACTTGATTTTGCAACACCCAACTTGGCTTTTCTGTATTTTACCTTCAGTAAAGGATCTTTATTATTAAGGCGGGATATAACTTCACCCTTTTTTACAGGATCACCCTCTTTGAAATTGAAGAATTCTATTATACCGTTGACTTGAAATTTTAAGTCAATTTCACGAAGACCCTCAATGTTGCCCAGGATATAAAGCTCATCCTTAAAGTCTCCCTTTTTAATTTTTTCTGCCTTAACTACTATAGCTTCTTGTTCTTCACCTTCCGGCTGTGCTTTTTCCTTTTTCTTTTCTTCCTCAGATTTTTCTTCTTTTTTTGCTTCTTTCTTTTCTTTTTCTTTCTTTTCGTCAGCCTTCTTTTCCTCTTCTGTCAGCGTTTTCGAGAACATGTCTTTGAAAAAATTAAAACGTATTTCCAAAAAACCAACGCAACAGATTACAAGGAGAATGAACACTACTAAGCCGATTCTGCCCTTCCTCTTTTTCATAAGACGAATATCTCCTTTTTAGCCGTTTTTTCTTATTCGGTCATTTTATTTCTAGCTTTTTCCATATACCTTTTAATCCGGCTGTTTTCAGGATCAAGCGTGAGCGCATTTTCCCATGTTTCATAGGCTGTTTGATATGCACCGTCTCTGTAAAGCGCTTTGCCTTCATCAATCAGTCGGTTAACATCGTTTTTGATTTTTTCAGGATCCATTTCCTTTTCCTGAGGCATTGAAAATCCTGTTTGAACTTTATCTTGTATTTGCGTTTTCTGTTCAGAAATCTCAGATAGTGGAATCATTCTCGCTGAATCTGCTGCTGATGGAGTTCTTAACCTGCCAGCTCTTGCGTCGCGCAATTTATCAACAAGCTGTGAATAATTTTTAGTCCATTCTGCTTTTGGAAGCTGTTTTTCCATGCGAATTTCAGCAGCAAAAGAACGTATTGATTCGGGGTTTATATATTCCATCCACATTGTTGATGCAGCTTCAACCATATGATCTATTATTCCTTTCTTTAGATCAAAATAATCAGTTACGCCAATTGCTTTGTTAAGGTTGGCAATAGCTGTGTAATAACCTGTAATAGCCTGGCCAAAATCAATTTTAGCTTTTACAAGTTTATCTTTTGAATCCAGTACTTCAAAAATCGTGCTTTCGTTCAATTGTGCTCTAGCTTCATAAATTTTTAATTGTTCTTCCTGCAGCTCGATTTTCTTAAGGTTTGATTCAAGTTGTTCGATAGACTTTAAATACTCAAAATAGTTTTTACGCACTTCAAAAATCACAGAATTCTTCTTTTTCTTATATGTATCAATAGATTTTAGATATTTAACGTCGGCTTCGGTTATATTTTGTTTAACAGTGTTGTTCCAAAAATACCATTTTAGCGTGTTGCTTTTGAATTCAGTCGATGTGGTCTGTCCTACGCTAGGCACTTTGTCCTGGGCAATAAGATGATTTTCAAGTGTATTGTTGCCAAAAGGTTTACTGACTTTTACTCCAACAAACCATTCACTGGTCATATCAAGGGATTCAGAAATGAAAGCTTCTCCGTTATATCCGACACTGCCTTCAAGGTTTACGTTCCATTTTTCATCGGCTTTTGCAATTTTTCTGCCGTATTGGCTGTAATCGATCATTAATCTGTCAACGCTTAAATCAGCTCTGTTGCTGAGAGCTAGCTCTTCACATTCGTCTATGGTTGTTGCTATTCCATAGCGGCGCAGGTCTGCATCAATAATAAACGGGCGTTCACTTCGTGATTCCAATGCTTGCCTAAGCGTAAGTTCTGCAAGTATAAGGTCTTTTTCAGATGAATGCAGTTTATATGAAATGTCAGCGATTAGGGATTGTGCTTTAAGTGTTTCCAGTTTACGGCTTAATTCCATTTTATAACGTGTTTCAGCCGATACTTCATCCTTCTTAACGTTCTCGAAAAGTTTTTTAAAGTAGGCTACATCTTTGTACGAGTTTGCCAGGATAAAATAGGCTTGCTCTACCTTGAAATCAAGTTCAACAAGTTCCTTTTGAAAATTTCGTCTTGCAACTTCAGTATTTAATCTCGCCTGCAAAAATGCAAATTTTTGCTTTGCAGCTGTCAAAGGTTTCTGAAACTCAAAAGTAAATTCCCGGCCTTCAAAATCTTGACCTGTTGTGGTTCCGCGAGTTTCTTTCCATAATATATCAAGTGTTGGCCTTAAGCTCAGTCTGGCGCTTTTTTCTTTTAATCGGGCAAGTTTCACCTCTTCTAACCCTATGCGTACTGTTGGATTATTGAGACGAGCTATTGTAATACATTGTTCAAGGGTAAGAGGCGCAGGTTCACTGATATCTGCTTCATCAACTGCTTTTGTAGCTTTGCCCGTTAATATGTCGATAGAAGGTTTTAAGCTTGTTAATGAGGATGCTTTATCTCTTAGTTGGAGAAGACGTTGTGCTTCAACTGGAGCTTTGAATTCAGGTTTTTTCTTCTGTACTGCTGGTGCTGTAGTTGCTTTAAGTTTGATTTTTGCTCTTTCCTGAGAAGAGACTTGCGCAGATTTTTGTTTTGACAGTTTGTTTCGTGCTTTCTGAATCATTCTTGACGCTTCGTTACTATCAGGATCGATGTCCAATGCTTTTTGAAATTCTTTTATGGCTTCATCATATTTTTTAATTGCATATAACGCATTGCCGGCTTCCAAGTAGGTCTCTGAACCAGCTTCTTTTAATTCCTGCTTCTCTTCATCAACCATAACCTGAATCTCTATTTCATCAGGCTTTGCAGAAGAAGGAACCGTTGCTTGAACCGTTCTTCCAGGCTCAATGGATCCTAGCTTAAATACATCGCTCTGTATTCCCTGAGTATCTTCATCTTCAACTTCCGGAGGCTCTATTAGTAGAGGATCTTCTATTTTTACAGTTTTTTTACTTGTTTTCTCAACTTTCTTTTGTGTCTTTTTAATCAGGCGTTTTGCATATTTTCCATTATCGGGATCCAGCTCAACAGCTTTATTCCATTCGGCTATAGCTTCGGTATATCTTTTTTTACTATAATGTTTCTTGCCTTGTTTAATATGGTTGTTTATTGCCTTGGTTAGTTTTTTTTCAGCTTCATTATTTGTTGCTGGTTTGGCTTGCTTCTTAACTTTTTTAGTTTCTTTTTCAGCTTTCTGAACAGAAGATTTTTTTGAGGTTCGTGTTACAATCTTCGAAGTGTAGGGGGCCGGTGCTGCCGGTGCTTTAGCATTACCTAAACAGATAACTAGAGTTCCCGGTGTTTTTTCGGTAGTGAATTTTGTGCTTTGAACAAGGTCCATTGAGATATTGTCCAGTCGATCCTTTTTGCCAGTTTTTATGTAACGCAGGCGGATCTCTTTTACCTCTTTCTTGTTAACAGATGATTTGCCTGGCAATTTGCTTTCGACTGGATCGAGAAATACAATAAGCAGCCTTGGCGGTCGATTAAGCTTCATTGTTTTAAAGCGAAGTTTATCGACATCAGTTCCTTCATCGAACTTTAAAATAACACGCGTTCCATTTTCGGTCTCAATGGTTTCCATATTAATAAGGTTGGAAGTTTGCTTTTCTTGAGCGACAAGAATCTGTGGGAAAAACAAGTTTGATGCGTAAAGAAAAGCGAGGGATAACCCAAAAAATAATTTAACAACGTTTTTTAGTTTTATTCTTCTTGGAATATGCAAGTCTCCATCTCCTATCAAAATAAGTTGACCAGTAAAGTAAAAAAAACTCAATTGATCACGCATAATAATTGGAAGAATTTTAGAATTCTTGACTATCGTATCGCAGCATGTTTTTTCTGTCAACCAAATAAATAAGGATTTATATTAAAATTCTTCCAGTCAGCAAGTTATGGAAAAGTTGGTTGCTTGAAAATTGCTGTATTTTTCTTGACTTTTTCTTTTGATTAATGCAATATCCTGAAAACAATAAAAGAAAACAGGAATATTTGTTATGGGCAAAAAAAATAAAGATGGGAACACCAATGTAAGCATGGATGATATTCAGGGTTTCATTAACATCTGGAAAACATTTAGCGAAATTCTAAATAATTCTCTTGAGAAAAATGATATTAGCAAAGAAGAAGAAGATGCTTTTCTTGAAATCAAAACGCAAATTGCACGTAAGCAGGCCATTCTTGCTTCAAGCGGGCTTTTTGGACAGGGCAGGCTTGGAGAAGAGATTCTTGGAGTTACTTCTCAAGTTGTTTCTCTTCAGGATGCAAAAGAAATTTCTCCAACACAAATTAAGCGGATTAAAGGTGAATGGCATACGATATATCTTTCATTAAACTCTATTGTT
>JAVCCS010000323.1 GCA_030765365.1 Candidatus Theseobacter exili | reverse complement strand
TACAACATTCATGTCAAGGCTGATCTTTGAATCTGAATTACTTGGGAAAATAATTCTTAGAGACCCCCCGTTTTCAAGCTCAACGCCTTTGCCAAGACTGCCTCTGGTACGAAGATTGTCTAAATGCCTTATAACTCTTCTTGCGTTGCGCCCCATTTCATCATGGTTTTTTTTGAAACGGTCAAGTTCTTCTATTACACCCATTGGCAAAATCACATTATTATCACTAAATGAGCTTATGCTGTCTGCATTATGCAAAAGGACATTTGTATCAAGAACAAAGTTTTTCTTCATAGAAGTTTCTCCTATTAAACTGGCTTTATTTTATATCCATTAAAAGAATGTTATCTTTAGAAGTTTTGATTAGTGACCCGAATTCTGTTATTGAATTTGAAAGTGCCTTAATTGCAGCCGAATCTGCAATTGGTATATCATGGAAGCCTTTGTTTAAAAATGCATTAACAACAAAAAAAACGTTTAAATCCTGAACTTTTCGTGCGGGTTGATACGAAACATCTTTTTCAGAAACTTCTTTTATTTCAGAAAGAATACCTGCATCCACCAGTTCACTCAATAGTAGATTGATAAGGCGAATTGGCGCATCCAGAATCAAAGAAATTTCTGCTGCTGTCAATGATTTTTCACCTAAGCAAAAATTTTTAACAATTTCGTGAGCTATTTTTAAAACCACAAGTATCTTAAAGGAAACGCTTGCCTTTTCGCAATCAGGTTCGTATTCAAATGTATGGACATTTTGATAAGAAAAGGATATCTCTGCACCGAAAAGCAAAATCAGCCAACTAATATGAACCCATAGCAGGAACAATGGTAATGCCGCGAAACTTCCATAAATTGCGCCGTATTTCGACACGCCAATCTGAAAAGTGATATATATCTTTTGAATAATTTGGTATGTTGTTCCTGCAATCACTCCCCCCATTATCCCGGAACTAAATTTAACGCGAGTGTTTGGCATATAAATATATATAAAAGTAAAAAGAAACCAAATCATTATAAGAGGCAGTAAATTCACGATAAACTGAATTTGAGTTGATACTGCACCAACAACTGAGAACTGTTGTGAAACCTCATGGAATTTACTTGTAATTGCAACTGTAAGGCTGCCCGAAAGAATAAATAAAAAAGGGCATATTAAAATAAATGCAAGATAGTCGCTGAATTTTCTCCAAATGCTCCTGTGTTTTTTTATTCCCCAAATATTGTTGAATGCACTTTCAATTGTTCCAAGCATTTTAATAACAGTCCAAAAAAGAACACCGACACCAATTCCGGCAATTATTCCTCCGCTTGTATTGTCAAGAAGTGTTTGCGAAAATTCGATTACCTTCTGCATTACTTCCTCTTGACCTTGTAATCTGGATGTAAGGTCTTTTTGCAAATACGACTCCATTCCAAATCCTTTTGCAATACCGAAAGCTGTAGCTGCTATTGGAACGATTGCCAGCAAAGTATAATAAGTAAGTGCTGAAGACCAGAGCTGGCATTTGTTCTGGCTGAAAGCATGAAGCGAACGGACAAGTATGCGAAGTGATTGAAAAAGAAATACTTTTGGCTTAGATATCGTTGCAAGCCTGATTCTCCAAAGCCCATACTTAAAAAAATCAACTAATTTTACTAGGTTGTTTTTCAAAACAATTCTCCTTTAATATAAGCATATTAAGAGGCTGTTGCAGAACTTGCGCAAACCGCATTGCGGAGCTATTTTAGTTTAGACAAGGCACTCGATTGAGTCAACACCATTATAGCGTAACACATTATAAACTGGAAAACAGGTTGAAAAAAACAGCGATCTTTTTGTTTTTATTGCCGTGACCTATCCTGCATCACCCCTTGTTCCCTCTTGGCCTATGTTGTGCAAAAAAATCAAAATTATTTTTTGGTAATATAAAAAACAAAAGAATTACACCTGCAGCTGTGTTAAATGTATTATATTATAGATTATTCACGGAGTTATAGAAGTTCTTTGAATAAATTTAAAAAAGGTCTGCTGTATTATTGCAGCATAGGTTATTGTTTTTCATTGAAACCAATGGCATTTGCTATAAGGAGAAAAAATGCGAACGGCAATCTCAGTTTTTCTTATTTTGTTTTCATTGAATTGTTTGTTAATTGCTGAAGAAATATCTCTGCCAATAACAAAAGTGGTTCTATACAAACATGGTGTTGTTTACGTAGAGAGAAAGGGCGATATTTCAGAAAGTCAGACAGTTTCACTTTCTCTAAAGGAAAGCCAAATGTCGGATGTTCTAAAATCTCTTATTGCAATAGATATCGATGGCGAAATACTTGAAGCTGAATACAGTTCCAGAAAACCTATAGCGGAAATGCTTGAAGATTTTTCAGTAAATCTTGGAGTCAACAGCAACGTTGTTTCATTGCTTCATCAAATTCCAGGAGCTCCCATTCAAATCCAAACAGGGCCAGATAACATCAAGGGAGCTCTTATAGGTATAAGAAAGAGAAAAACATACCATGATAAGTTTTTGGCAGAGCAATTAGTGTTGGATATTCTGGATGAAACCGGCAATTTTAGAAGTTTTTTGCTTGATGATATTAAAAATTTAAGAATAACTGATCCGCAACTAAGAAATGAAGTCTCAGAATGCTTAAACAGGATTTATGAATACGGAAAGAAGGATGTCAATAATCTTCGTATATTTACAAAAGGAAATAAGTCCAGGCAGATATTGATTGGATATGTTGTTGAGTCCCCTGTTTGGAAAACGTCTTATAGAATTGTTTTTTCAGATAATAAAAAACCATTTTTTGAAGGATGGGCAATTGCTGACAATCTATCTGGCGAAGATTGGAAAAACATTTCTTTGTCATTTGTCTCCGGCATGCCTGTCTCTTTTGTGTATGATCTTTATACTCCGGTTTATCGTGAAAGACCCTCAATAAAAGTTGAGCAGGAACTATCCGCAGTTCCGATGCAGGCTGAAGAGGCTTTTCTTTTTGACATGGGAGAAGCTCCTGCCATGGGAATGGTTTCTGAAACACGCAAAACTAAACCAAGAGCAATGCCCAAAAGTGCGTTTTTCAGCAAAGGATTAGATCAGTCGAAAAAAATTAAGACAATAGCACAAGCATCTGGAGAACTTTTTGAATATAAGGTGGGATCCTCAGTTTCAATAATGAATAATCATTCTGCTTTACTTCCTATCACCGCAGGTGAGATAGATGGCAAACCTGTGTCTTTCTATAATGAGGAAAATCGTCACAATAATCCTTTCAGTTGTATGTGGCTCAAAAACACTACTGGATTAACTCTTGAAGGAGGAGCAGCAACAATTTATGAAAATGATACTTATGCCGGAGAAGCTGTTTTAAAAACATTGAAGCCTGGAGAAAAAACTTTTGTTTCCTATGCTGTTGACCTTGGCGTTCTTGTTGAAACTTCAAGAGGTTCCAAAAGAAAAGACACCCATATGATTAAAATAGTTAACGGTTTATTTCGCGCATATTACAAGAAAG
>JAVCCS010000084.1 GCA_030765365.1 Candidatus Theseobacter exili | reverse complement strand
GGAATATCTCAAGGCTAGACGACGAGGCAATCTAATTGTATTTCAAAGGAGAAATAACACAGAAAGCGCTCGAAAGGCACTTTTCTCCCTCAGGCCAGGATGCTTTACTTTAATTCTATTTAAAAATCTCACCAGTTTCTAATGACCAGAAAAGAAGGTCCAGTGCATCCATAGGAATATTTTTATTTGTCGCAAAAACTCTTAAATCATTTTCTAAAGAATAATACAGTTTTTTAGTAATTGATTTGGGGATTTCATTAATAATACTGAATTTCTTCATATTATTAAGTATATGCACATCTAAAATTGCCAAATCCTTACCGAACCCGATGTTTCTCAAAAAATGGCTCGCTTCCTTATAGCCCAAACCTTTGACATTATTTACAAGCCATTCACGACATTTTAATATGTTTGAAATATCCAGCTTATCTTTTATTTTTAAAGACCCATCTTTATAAAACATACATCGTGCTTCAAAAATATACTTGGCTTTGTTATTTGGAAAACGAACACCTTTTAAACCATTTCTTATTTGATCATATTTTCCGGAAAACAAAACCCCGGACTTAGTAAGAGAAGAAACTGCTCTGTCACAATAGACAGCTTTTGATTGAGGTGTACATATACAAAAACAAAGTTCAGAAAAAATATCTCTATCCAAGTTTTTCCAGACAGACTTAAATTCATCCAATCGTTCTTCAATTTTTTCTTTTTTATTTTTGTACTTTTCTAAAAGGCTTGACGTCATCTTGAAGAAATATCTAAAAGTTTTTTAGCAATTTCAATATGCTTAACTTCATCATCTCGTATTTCTATAAGCTGCAGCTTTATTTGATCGTCATCTATTTGCTCAATATAATGATCATAAATATGTTTCGCTCTTTCTTCATTTGCGAGAATCTTTATAAACTTATTATGCAATATTTTTTCAGAACTCATCTCGTCTATCCAGTTTAATAAGCTTGACTATTTTTTCTATTGTATCTTTGTGTCTTGCTGAATCTCTTTGAAGTACAAACAGCAGCTTTTCAATCTCTATTTTCTTATCGTTGTCTATTCCCAGGTAACTAATTAAAGCTTTAGAAAAGCCGACATGCTGGCTTACCATGCCCTCTTCTACAAAAATCATTTCATTTAAACCTGAAACCAGTCTTTCTTTCGTAATCATTATTTTCTCACGATAATTTATTATCTGTGCTGTTTTTTATTAAAAAAATCTACTCAGAAATTTTCTCTTAATGCTTCAAGCTTACTCAAATGCACCTGTTCCTGTTCAATCAATGAATCCAGCAGCTTGTGCTCAACTTCAGGCACAACTTTTTTCATGCCTTCATAAAAGATTATTGATTCTTTTTCAAATTTTATACCAACATCAATAGCTCCAGAGTCATCTTTTAGTTCTTTAGCTATTGATACACCTACATCCTTTTTAGTAAAGACATGTTCGTTAGCCAATGCCTTCATATATGAAAAATATTCGCCAGGATAAGCTTCAATTGGTTCATATTTCTTTACAGAATCAAGTATTTCCTCAAATACTGCAATATGTTTTCCTTCTTCATTAGCCAAATACTTAAAGATCACTTCAGCATTATCATCCGATGCATTTTTAAGCACTTCTTCATAAAACGCTTTTCCGTTTTTTTCAATTTCAATGCCTATTTCAACGATTTCACTTCCTGAAAATATGGTGCTCATTTATGCCTCCTGAATTTCAATATAGTATAAGTCTTGTTTATTAATAATTCTCGCATTTAACTTCAAAATATGCTTTTGGATGAGCGCATGCCGGACACGATTCAGGAGCCTCATTCCCTTCATGAACATATCCGCAATTGCGGCATTTCCATTTTACTGATGAATCTTTTTTGAATATTTTATTGCTTTTTATGTTATCAAGTAACTTTCTGTATCTTGCCTCATGTTCCTTTTCAACACTTGCAATATTTCGAAAAGTCTTTGCAACTTCAGGAAAACCTTCTTCATCAGCAATATCTGCGGCTTCTGGATAAAGCTTTGTCCATTCTTCATTCTCTCCACAGGCAGCAGCTTCAAGGTTTTGAGCAGTTGTACCAATAACACCTGCAGGATACATTGCGGTTATCTCAACATCGCCTCCCGCAAGAAATTTAAAGAATTTTTTTGCATGTTCTTTTTCATTGTCTGCTGTTTCTGAAAACAATGATTCAATCTGCATATAACCTTCTTTTCTTGCTGCTCCGGCAAAATATGTATATCTGTTTCTTGCCTGTGACTCACCGGCAAAAGAGGCCAACAAATTTTTCTCAGTTTTTGTTCCTTTTATACTTCTCATCATAAAACCCTTTCATACCTTAACTTAGTTTTTTCCACAACCCATGAATTGTACAATATTCACGTACTTCAATCACCTCTGATTTATCAATACAAAACTTGGCTGAAGGCGCCTCTCCAGGACTCAGCTCACATCTTAAAACACTATTCTTTGTTAAAACTTCTATAAACTTAATATAGTGTTTTTCTTCCATTGGATGAGAGACCTCACCAACATCAACAATAATACAACATTCAGTATCTTTAATAACAGGAACATGTTTTTCCTGTCCCTGATCTTCTGATTTTGCTTCAAGCTTCATCATAGGCTGATTACAGCATACTAAAGCAGGCGCACCTTCATTTACAATTTCAGTAACATTGCCGCAAATATCACATTTGTACAGTTCTCTCAATTTCGTCATACTATACCTCCCAATATTCTTCTTGTAAGTTCTTTAATTTCTATAATATCCGGAATGTATTGTGCTTTAATAAACTCTAACATATCAAAACTGCAGCCAGCAAGAATATCATTTATCTGCGAAATGCTTTGGCCTCCCCACCCATATGATCCAAAGGCCAATGCAATCCTGTTTTTTGGTGCAAGGCCTTTAAGATACGTTAAAAAAGCTGAAACTGACGGCAGCATTCCATTGTTAAGAGTGGGAGATCCAACGCAAATATATTTTGCTGTTAATATATGAGTCATAATATCAGAGCTATGGTTCTTCTTCAAATCGAAAAGATATGCTTTTATTCCTTTTTCCTCAAATACCTCATAGATAATTCGTGCAATTGTCTCTGTAGATCCCCACATTGCATCATAAACAATAATTGCTTTGTCTTCAGTAACATTACCAGACCATTTTTTATAAAGCTCGCAAATATTATTGATGTTTTTTCTCCAAATCAAGCCATGGCTTGGAGCTATCATATCAATCTCAAGACCAGATACTGCATTCAACGCTTTCCCAACCTGCATGCCATACGGTAATACAATATTTGCATAATACTTCGCTGCTTCATCCCTTATGTTTTCCCATCCAAGTTCATCGTCAAATCTTTCCGGGGATGCTATATGCTGACCAAAAGAATCATTTGATAAAAGCAATTTATCTTCAGGAATATATGTGACCATTGAATCAGGCCAGTGAACCATTTGAGTCAGCACAAAATTCAAGTTTCTTTTACCAATATTAATTGAATCACCGGTTTTTACAACTTTGAAATTCCAATCAGCAGTAAAATGCTTCTTCAAACCAATTTCACCGTTGGGAGAAGCAATAACAGTTGCATTCCTGCAAATCTCCATTAAACGCGGCAAGCTACCGGAATGATCCATCTCAACATGATTAGATACAATATAATCAATTTTTGAAGGATCTGTTACTGAACCGATCCTATCAAGCATTTCTTCACATAAATAGTGTTTTACAGTATCTACAAGCACAATCTTTTCATCGACAATTAAATAAGCATTATACGTTGACCCTCGTTGGGTCAGGTACCCATGAAAATCACGAAGGGTCCAGTCGATTCCACCAACCCAATAGATATCGTTTTTAATTTCAAAAGCTTTCATACTAGCACATGATCTCCGAACGTGAATTTACTTCGTTTTTGGAGGATTAAACACTCTTTGAGCAAGATCTTTATCTATCATAAGCAATGTATTTTCTGAATCACCTGCCATTTTCAATTTATTAACCATATCGCTTGCAGAAGATTCTTCTTCAACCTGTTCTGAAACAAACCATTGAAGGAATATTTCTGTAGCATGATCATTCTCTTTCCTGGCAATATCAACAAGACCATAAATAAACGCTGTAACCTTCCTTTCATGTTCCAGTGTCTTTTCAAATAAGTCCAGCACAGATTTAAAATCCTGAGGAGGTTCTTCAATTGCCTTCATAATAACTCTGCCGTTCTGCTGAATTACATAATTGTACATAATTTGAGCATGCGCAAGTTCTTCCTGAACCTGTACATTAAACCAATTAGATACTCCGCTAAAACCTTCACTTGCTGTGTAACTTGCCATTCCCAAATATAAATATGCAGAAAATATTTCCCTGTTTATCTGTTCATTAATACTCATTTCCATTTTTTTGCTTATCATGATTTACCTCCAGAACCAATATTAAACAGTAATCACACCTCTTCAAATTGGTCTTTTCCCACACCACACTCAGGACAGATCCAATCTTC
>JAVCCS010000246.1 GCA_030765365.1 Candidatus Theseobacter exili | reverse complement strand
GCCAATCTGCCTGAAATGCTTGCTTTGCGTTTGGAGATAGGCAGATGAAAAAATGTTTGCTGATCATCCATGGAGAGTGGTTTTTGTATGGGTTGGAATAATTTTGTTGTTTTCATCAATACCTGTTTCTTATCCATATAAAAATGGCACAATTTTTAAAGTAGATAAAATTGCACATTTTACAGAATACTTGATATTGGCTTTTCTTGTATATCATGCCTTGTTTTCTTCCATATCAGGTATTAAAGGAAAATGGATCATAATTTTGACTATAGCAGGTTGTTTTATATTTGGAGGGTTGGATGAACTTCATCAGTCCTGGATTACATACAGAAGCTCAGATATTTATGACTTTATTTCTAACGTTTGCGGAGTAGTAAGCGGTTCATTTATCGCAAAAAGAGTTTATCGTTTACAGGTGCGATAACGGGATAACTTTAAAGTATGAGAAAAACATTTTTATTTGTAAATACTGCTGCATGTTTTTTTTTGATAGCGGCAACTATTTTTGTGGGCCGCGATGTGTTCAGCAGAGGAAGATCTAATAATGGTTATTTAAGTCAAAAAATAGAAAGGCAGGGATCTGCAGAAAAAAAAATTATTAATAGAAAAAAAATTGGCAGAACAAACATTTTTTGTAACAAAAACATTTCTGGAACGGACCAAAAATCAGAATTAAACAATAGAGTTTCATATAAACTTATAGGAACAGCATTTATTCCTGAGGGGCATTCATATGCAATTTTAGAAAAAAACGATGGTGGAAAACAAATGCTTGTTTCTGAAACTGATAAAATAGATGATTTAGTCATTAAGTTGATAAAAGAAAATACAATAGTTTTGGTTGATATTGATGGAAAAGAAACACGGCTTTTTTCTGAAGGAGATAAAAGAGAGAAACAAAGTAAAGAGATTATTCCGGGTGAAGTTGCAATTAAATATCCTGCAAAGAACAGATACATTCTGGCACGCGAGGATGTGCGTAGATCGTTAGCGAACCTCGGGAATATATTTACAAAATTCAGAGCCGTTCCTCATAAGGAAGAAGGTGTTGTTAAAGGATTTCGAATAATTGATGTCGTTCCAGACAGTATTGTAAAAAGAATTGGGTTGCAAAGCGGAGATCTTATTCTATCTGTGAACGGAAGGTCAGTTTGTGATTTGCAAGGTTTGTCGGGGATATATGAGGATGTTCAGAAGGAAACTTCAATTGAGTTAAATATTGTGCGCGGCACAGGGGAGATGACTTTGACTTATGAATTATCAGATAGTTGAAAATAACAATAATATTTTAAAAATAATACTATGTTATTGCATGTTTATTATTGTCTTTGCACTAAATCTGTATGCTGAAGACAATACTGTTTCTCTTAATTTTAAAGATGCAGATATAAAGCTGGTTATTGAATTTGTTGGCGAAATCACGCAAAAGAACTTTGTGGTTGACGAAGAAGTAGCTGGAAAAGTGACAATTATAAGCCCTGTGAAAATTCCGGCAGATCAGGTATATGACGTGCTTCTTTCAGTATTAAGGGTTCATGGATACGAGGCAATTGATAACGGAAGAATTGTTAATATTATTCCTGCAAAAAAAGCAGCAAAAATATCAGCATTAAGCTTTTCTTCCGGTGCTGTTGAATCCGAAGGTCAGTATGTTTCAACTATTTACCCTCTTAAGCAGGCAGAGGCTCAAAAAGTTGCTGATATATTAAGACCTGTTCTTTCAGAGGGAGGTGCCGTTTCAGTTTATAAACCCAACAATACAATTATTATTACCGATATGACTGAAATAGTGAATAAACTCAGTAAGATTATAGATGTATTGGATAGTCAAACACCTGTTAACAGAGAAGACCTTTATGTAGTTTCGTTAAAACACGCAGATGCAGAAACTCTTGCTGGTGTACTTAAGGGTTTGTATGTTAAGGGAACTCAAGGTACAGCACGTGCCAATATCGGAAATGCACACCCGGTAATTGTAGCTGATAAAGACTCAAATGCACTTGTAATTGCTGCATCTTCAAGAAACTATAAACAGCTTTCAAGCATTATTAAAGATCTTGATGAAGAAAGATTGCAAGTATTAGTAGAAGTTCTTATTGCTGAAGTTTCCATGAATGAACTTTCAGAATTTGGCATTGAATTGGCAGCTATTGACGGCATTATTTATGGCAGTCCAACAGGTTTTGGCGGGACAAGAATTACACGAGCCAAAGATTTAACAGATAATATTTTGACAGGAGGCGGGGGTGGTTTGGATGGCAGTGCAGCTGCTTTTGCAAAGGGTGAAAAAACAATTGGCAAGGTATCCTTTCCTGAATATGGAATTCTTGTAACAGCATTTCAGAATACGCAGGGTGTTGATATACTTTCAGCGCCTCAAATATTAACATTAGATAACAAGGAAGCACATATTCTTGTTGGAGAAAATCTTGCTTTTATTAAAAACTCACAGGTTACCGCAGAAGGTGGTACCGTAAGGACTTTTGAATATAAAGATGTTGGCCTTTCGTTATCAATAACACCACATGTAAGCGAAGAGAATTTAATTCGCCTTAAGGTGAATCAGAAAGTGGAAAATGTTCTCGGATTTTCTTTTGAAGGAGCAGTTGAAACTTCAAAAAGGGAGGTTTTAACTGAGGTTGTTGTAGAAGATGGTGGAACGGTTGTTTTAGGTGGATTGATTAGAAATGAGATTAAAGATGAGATTGAAAAGGTGCCGTTCCTAGGTGATATCCCGATCTTGGGACATCTTTTTAAAAGAACAAAGAAAATGGAAGTGAAATCAAATTTACTAATTTTTATTTGCCCGCATGTTGTTCGTTCACAGAATGATTTACAAGAGTTAACGAAGGAGCGGCAATTGCAAATTGAAGAGGCCAAAAGTTTACAGAAGAAACAAAAAAAAGCTCCTGCCAGAAGAAGACGTTCAGGAAGAAATTAATGAACCGAAACAATAAAGATATTTTCCAGGAAAACCTTTTGGAGATTCAGGCAGAGGCGGAATCGCTTGGGATAGAAACGAAAACTGGTTTTCCAGAAAACAGCAATATAAAAAAGCTTTGCGCTGATATCCCTGTAAGTTTTTTTATACGCTATAAGATTTTCCCTTTTGATGAGAAAGGCGAAATTATAAGAGTTGCAGTATGTGATTTATCCACGATAAGACCTCTGGAATATTTAGGCACATCATTAAGAAGAGATATTCAACCAGTTTTAATGTCGAGAGAGTTAATTCTTGAAGCTATTAATGGATTTGAGCAAGATACTCTTGATGAATCGAAAGAAGTAATAAAAGATATTGGTAAAACATCAGGCTCTTCAATTCTTTTATCATCAGCACAAAGAAATGATTTACTGGATATTGCCAGTCAACCACCGATTATTAAATTGGTTAATATAATCTTATTTGAAGCAATAAAGGCCAGAGCTACAGACATTCACATACAGCCGGAAGGCGAAACGATATCGGTGCGTTATAGAGTGGATGGAGTTCTCAATGAAGCATTGACCCCACCGATTGAAAGCCATAACGCAATTATTTCACGAATTAAAGTTATGGCTGGAATGAATGTAACGGAAAGACGTTTGCCGCAAGATGGACGGATTTCTTTTCATTTAGGTGTGCGCCAGATAGAAGTTCGTGTTTCCATAATACCTACTATTCATGGCGAACGAGTCGTAATGAGGATACTGGATAAGGATAACCTTTTACTTCAACTTGAAGAACTGGGAATGCAGGATTATGTAATATCTTTTATTAAACAGTTAATTTTACGGCCTAATGGACTTCTCTTCATTGCAGGTCCCACCGGAAGTGGTAAAACAACAACGCTGTATGCTGCACTTTCAAAAATTAGTCATACTGATAGGAACATAGTTACAATAGAAGAACCTGTTGAATATAGATTGGATGGTTTATCTCAGATACAAGTTAAACCAGATATTGGAATGACCTTTGCAGCAGGTTTGCGTTCAGTGCTCAGACAGGATCCTGATGTTGTTATGGTTGGAGAAGTGAGAGATTCAGAAACTGCAAGGATTGCGGTACAGGCATCAATTACAGGGCATCTGGTTTTAAGCACAGTTCATACTGCAACTGCTGTAGAAGCTCTTTCTAGACTATTTGATCTTGGTGTTGAGCGTTATATGGTTCAGTCTTCTATAAGCGGGGTCATTGCACAAAGGCTGGTTCGTACAAACTGTAAGCATTGCCTGGAAAAAACAAAGCCATCTTTAGCACTGTTAAAAGAGATAGGTTGGGAAGAAGGAATGAATGCTGAATTTATGAAGGGGAAAGGATGCCCCGAGTGCCTGGGAACTGGATATAAAGGCAGAACAGGTATTTTTGAAGGACTCATTATTGATGATAAGGTTAGAAGTGCTATCTCGGAAACTTTAGGAATAAAAGAAATAACGACGATCTTGAATAAGCGTAATTACAGTGATTTAAAAATGTCCGGGCTGGAAAAAGTGTGTACAGGCCAAACAACAGTAGATGAGGTGTTAAGAGTTTTGTAAATATCGAGGATAATTATAAATGCCGGTTTATATATATAATGCATACGATTCCGATGGCAGTAGCAAGCAGGGATCTATTGAAGCGGAAAATCAAATTAAGGCAAAACAGTTACTAAAAGAGAATGGACTTTTTATAACGTCAGTTACTGAGTCTGTAAAATCAGATAATAGATTTTTCCCTTCCCATAAAGTTGGTCTTCCGGTCCTAGCAAGACTTTTTAGAAGACTGGCAGACCTTTTAAACAACAGGTTCTCCTTAATTGATTCTCTGAAAATTCTTCAAGAAAGCGAAAGAGATGAAATAGTAAAAAGCAGTATTGTGCGCGTACGGGAGAAGGTTCAGGAAGGCAGGCACTTTTTTGAAGCAATACAAAGTCTTGGGGGAAGGTTGTCAAATGCAGTTACCAAGGCTGTAAACTTAAGTGAAGCAGCATGCGGGTTAGCTACTGGTCTTGACAATCTTGCAAGCATACTTGAGACAAATATAGAAAGCCGTCGGAGAATTGTAAATGCTATTATTTATCCTGCAATACTTGTCTCTGTAAGTTTATGCGTTCTTGTTTTTTTATTGACTGCAGTAGTTCCAATGGTTGAGGGTGTTTTTCTTGAGTTAGGCCAGAAACTTCCATTTCTAACAACATGTTTGATTGGCTTATCAGAATCAATCATTGACTGGTGGTTTGTGTATGTTTTTGGATGTATTTTAATTTTTGCAGTTATTTGGAGGATGCTCTATTCGGAGAAAATAATAAAAGTTTTTATAAAAATTGCTCTTAAAGTTCCATTGATTGGAAACTTCCTTAAGAATCATTTGGCAGCGATCTTTGCCGGCAACATGTCTCTTTTACTTGAAAGCGGTGTTTCTCTGGAGGAATCGCTAAGTTTATCAGGAAAGCTTAGTGGAAACAGATTTCTGGAGAAAGAGGCTTGTCGTATGAGTGAAGCAATAATAAGAGGTGCAAACATGACAAGCACTATAAGAAATACAATAATTTTCCCGGATGGATTTTTGGAGGCACTGGAGGTTGGAGAACGATCGGGAATGCTGGCAGAAGCTTTTAAAGGTATGGCTTGTTGGTGTGAAAAAGAAAGTCGCTTTCAGATGGATAGAATAATTGCAGTCACCGAACCTGTCTGCATTCTTGTGGTTGGGGGTTTCGTAGGACTGATTGCGTTCAGTGTTTTGCTGCCAATTTTGCAGCTGAATACATTAGTGCAGTAGCAAAAAAAACAAATCTATATCTATGTTGATCTGCTTTCAAAAAAAGAAAATGGGTGTTTGATAGGCTGAAATTAATGAGAATAAAAAACAGATTAAATAGCGGGTTCACGTTATTAGAGATAGTTTTTGT
>JAVCCS010000334.1 GCA_030765365.1 Candidatus Theseobacter exili | reverse complement strand
TTGCAAAAATAGCTAGCGGTATGGCCGATAAAATAATCGCTATTCTTGGCCAATATCTGGTCTTCATCATATACGCGAAAAGAAAACTTAACATGATGAAGGCGGTTATGGAACGGAGTCCCGAGCAGGCTTCGGCAACTTCGAGCTGGGTCTGTGCAAAATACAACATGTTTCCCTCACGGAAAACCGGTATTGATAAAATATGGAGGGATGCTTCAGATATTTTTGTTGCGAATAATTGAAGAGGAAAAGCAACTATTCCATAAATTGAGACAGGAACAGGTATCATGAAAAGGAGATAAAAAAGCGGAAACCTTATAACCGAAAAAATTGCACCTCCAAAATTAAACAGCACAAGACCGATCAGACTAAAAACAATCATGGCCCTTGAAACAACCGTCACAGTGCCAGCAATGCTCAGTATGTATAAAATGACGCTGATGCATAATATTAAAGCGCCCCATCCTGAAACTGAAGCAGGGGTCCTTTGGAGATCTTGGCGTTTTTGCCAGATAAGATATACTGAAATCAGAGGGACCAGAATACCATGAGAATTGTTCGAGTTATTCAACCATGTGTCAAGCAGAGATGGATAAACAGGAATAAATGCAACAAACCAGAATATGAGCAAAAATACGAATTTGATTGGGCTTGTTAAGTTTGTAGTGTTCATGTGGTTTTTTGACTGGGGAAAGGTTTGTTGTAGAGTTGCCCCAGTTAAATTAAAAAGTATTTGTATATCTTGAGCTTGATAAATTCCACTATAAGCGCTGAGAGAGAAGCCTGCTCCGCTGAACCGCGAACACACAATGTTATTTCAGTATCAGTAAGCATACTGGTGAAACTGACTTTCACCCTTTTTGTATGATATGGTGAGGTAATAAGCATTAGGGTCTTATATCCTCTTTTTTTGATAAGGCCAGAAACTGATTTTGCCTCTGTAAGAGTTCCAAAGAAACCCTTCCCAATATCTACTGTTTCAATGTTTTTTCCTGAAATTCCCAATTTTTTTAATTTCAGGATAGTCCATTCATTGTTTGTTAAATTTCTCGCAAGCAAACTGCTGTATTCTGTTATTCCTGGCCTGCTGAGAATCAATATTTCTTTGCATATCCCTTTATGATAGTAGTCGGCAACTGTCTTGAATTTATACTCAAGACTGTTTTGAGAACCTCCCAGAACATAGACTGCATCTACCTTTGCTGAAAAAGGTAGCGAATCTACAGCTATCAACTCTTTTCCCAGCCAATGTGTCATATTTTTGGTAAAATCAGTTAAATTCATGGCCTCTGAATAAGCAGGAGCAATAACAATCATGAAAACAGCACAAAGAAAACCCGATAGCATTAATTTTACTGTAAATTGACGAAAATTTCTTCTTGCCATAATACGATTATTTTGGTTTTAGGGTTTCGCAGGGTTGGATAGTCTAAATTTTATGGTTCGTTAATTTTGAAATTAAGAGGCTGATCTTTTTCATATCTTTACTCTGATACAAAAGAATGAGTCGGCAGTGTAATCAGATTTCTTGCAAGTTTTTTGCTTCTGGATAATTCTGATCTTTAAATTCATTTCTAAAATTTTTGATTCCAGGTACAGCATCTGGATCCGGAATAATCTTTAAGTTTTGACTTGAAGCAATTGATCTGCTTCTAACCACGTATCAGGCCTGTCAAGCTTGGGATTATATCTCGAATATAAATCGGACCTACAGCAGAAGGTACGGTTCGGCCTAACCGCATGTTTTAAAAATAATTTTTAATTTTGAATTGTTAGTTTTAAATTGATAATATTTGGCTTACTATCCATTTTTACTTCTTCTTCAATTCAACATTTAAAATTCATAATTCATCACAACCCAATGTATTTTCTTATCATGGGACCTATTATTTTTGTTACTGGAACCGGCAATTTCTTCCAGCATTGAATGGCTTTTTCGAATTTAGACCTTTCGGATTTTTCTTCAGTTTCCCGCAGATTATCAAATGAAATATTGTGCCAGCAAAGTTGTACAGGCCTTGCACCCCACTGCTGCTTAAACCTATAAGTCCCTTCTCCGGGAGAAGACCGGCCAAACTCAAAAGATGCGAACCCGCTATCACGAGCATATTCCATCATGGTCCAATATAGAAGGATATTGGGACTGAGCCTGGTATACTTCCGAATGGATGAAACCCATGGACTTTCCAAACTATCACCAAAACCTATGACCAAGCTACAAGCTATTGGTTGGCTTCTCCTATATATCATTACTATTCTGGCTATCATGGGAAATTCTTCAAGCACATATCTCATCAGTTTTTTTGAATGAACCGGAGAACCCAGGTCCCTCATATTCGTGGAAAAAACCTGATAAAAATCATTTAGAAGCTCAACGCCACCAATTTCAGATCTCAGATCTTCTTTCAGAGATTTTCTTATCTTGGTTCTTAACCTGGGCTTGAAATGTTTCATCAACACCTCCGATGACCCTAAGAGATCTAATGGCATTCGAACCTTATGTAAACGTGTCTGCAAGACTAAGTCTTTAGTTTCTAAGTTTGAATTTTGAATTGTTTTTTGAAAATCGGAAAAATCAAACCATTTAAGCGGCTTTTCGTGGCGCAGCTCTATAGTCTTTACTTTCAGCTCCTGGCCAAGTCTTATTGCTTCCAGTAAGAGCACCTGTTCAATCTTCTCGTTATCAGCCAAAATACCGCCAAGATCAAAAAAAGGTATTGAAATTAAACTGTTACCAAAAAAATAATGCTTGATATGAACTAGAGGTAAAATCCCAACAACATGGTTTGCCGAATTCCGGATTTTTGAGGCTGGTGAATCTACAGCCATAAGATAACAGACTTTATGCCCGTAAGTTTTAAGTATAATATTCCGCCAGCCTGACAAATGATAGAGCGTGGCATGGGGATGAGCATATACATAGGCATCCCATGCTGGCGCGTCTGTTGTCTGAAAATTTTTAACTATGATGGCCATTTACGGATATTAAGATACTGACTGCATGTAATAAACCGGCTTTTGTCAAGACTCTTTAAAAGCCACGTCAATTTAGAATGGGTCCTTTTCAAATTAACATAATGCCTGAACCTGTAAGATAAGGGGAGCACATCAACCCTGGGCTGATCTGAATCCATTTCCCAGGGGTGGATGTAGAAAAGATAGGCGCCCTTTCTCTTCAGTATCGACTGAATGCCACGGCGAAAGATAAATAGGGGAATCAGACGGAAATACCCACCGCCGCCCCATGGGAATATTAAATTTTGAATTTTGAATTTTGAATTGTTTTAAAAGAGTTCATTCGCTGAAATAAT
>JAVCCS010000235.1 GCA_030765365.1 Candidatus Theseobacter exili | reverse complement strand
TTTGTATCAGGAAAGATTTCTGTTAATTGAGGGATAGTAAATGTTCTATACGGATATTTCTTTTTTATTTCTTCTAAAATAGAAACTGTTTTTTGAATCTTTCCAGAAGAATAGCAAAAAAACGCTTTTTGTAATTTCTCTTCAGGTGTTTTCAGAGATATCTGAAAAATACTCATAATTGCTACTATTCCTGTTGCACAAAGAATAGTAGTCCATACGACCTTTTTCTTCATTTTGTTTCCACTATCTGTTCAAGAGCTACCCCGGCAAAAGCATGGTTCGGATACTGGTCAATAAGTTTTTGATATGCTAATCGAGCAAGACTTTTATTCCCCATATACTGACCATATATTTTCGCAATGGCGTATTGTGCTTTCGGAGCAACTCGTGTATTCTGAAATTCCCCAACGATTTTTGCAAAGATTCTAAGTGCTTTTTCTATCTCATAATTAGCAAAGTAATGTCTGCCTAATTCATAATATATTGAAGCGGCTTCTTCACCAGCAGGATTGATTTTTAATGCTTCTTTATACTGTGCAATTTCTTTTTTGTCTTCATCTTTTTTGTTAAAGAGAGGCATAACTTTTTCTTTTAATTGTATTGCTCTTTCGTCATCAGGGTAGCTTTTTGTATAACTTTCAAACGCTAAAATCGCATATTGATATGCTTTATCTTTGTTTCCTTGAGATAGAGAATCTATTGCCACATTTAAACTGGACAAGGTTTTCTCTAAGCTGGATGGAAAACTCTTACTCACTCTTTCATAAGTAGAAACTTCATCTTCCTCAAAAGATAGAGAAAGGTATGTCTTCCAGAAATTTGCTTTTTGTTTGAGGGTCTCTTTGCTAAGAGCATTTAAGTTTTCTCCGAACCCAATTACTTTTTCATGAAAAATAGTTTCCAGTTTTCCTAATTGCCCGCTATAAATTATTTTTTGATATATTTTCATTGCTTTTTGATAATTTCTTGCTGTTAAAAAAGAATCGCCTATTTGTTTTATTGTTTTAAGAGTGCCTATTTTTACCTCTCCCTCTGGATGTTCTACTACTTTCCATGCATAAGAAAGTGCTTGATTATTATTTCCTGTTTTCCTATAAAGTCCGACTAAATTAGACATAAAAGAGGGAACTTGTTTGTCGTCTGGATACCGAGAGATTATTTCTTCATACACCTTTATTGCTTCTGTATATTTCCCTGCGAAATGAAATGCACCTGCCATTTTCTTTTGTGCCTCTCTTGCTAATGATGTGTTGGGGTATTGGGAAATTGTTTCCCGGCAGAGAGAAATAATTTCGGTATATTTTTTGTGAGAAAGATAATATGTAACGAGTCCATTTAATGCAGAAGGTGCAGTATTTGATTCCGGATACTTATCAAGAATTGTTTTGCACAAATTGTGTACCTCATCATATTGTTTTTTCTTTTTTAAAGTTTCTATAGTTTTTTCCAGAGCAGAAGACGCTAATGAACTATCTATGTTCTGTTCAATAAATTTTTTACAGGAGGGAATCAAAGAACCATTTTCTTCCCAGAGAATAATCAGTTTGGGAAGAAAAAATGTAGCACGCAAATGGGAAGGATACGTTTTTAACACTTTCTCGTATGTTTTTATAAGTTCAGGTCTTCCTGCACCCATTTTCTGTTTTAAAAGTGCAAGAGAATACATAGCGCTTGCTGCTTTTTCAGGATATTTTTTAATTATTTTCTCATATATAGATACTGCCTTTCTATAATCTTTTCTGTTTTCAGCAGTTATGGCTTTACTCATTAAATAAAGAAATTCATCGGCGAAAAACTGTTTTTCAAGGGCTTTTCTTCCATAAAAACCAGCAATACTTATTACGACAATGCCGATAGTTATAAAGAAAATAATCTTTTTTTTATTCTGTTGTGCAAAATTCATTTTGCTACTTATTTTATGAACCCAATCAGTAAGTTTAATTTTCATTTTCCCTCCTTCCAATTGGTAATATCGTCATTTGTTCCAGATTGTCCATCAGGTCCATTTGAGGAAAGGTCATATCTTGTTTTATTATGTTTCCCCGGACAGGAATAGTTATAAGGTTTTCCCCAAGGGTCTCGTATAAAGTCTTCTTCGTTGCAATAAGGACCTCGCCAATCTGCAGGAATAGGTGTAACGACAGGTTTTTTAAGTAGTGCTCTTAATCCCTGTTGTGTCGTTGGATAACTTCCGTTATCCAATTCATACAGGTCCAGAGCAATTTTTAAATTAGTTTCTATTTCTGTTTTTGATAAGACTGTTTTTGCTTTATCCTGACGATTGATGAATGAAGGAATATTTATGCTACCAAGCAGACTTAAAATACTCACAATAATTAAAAACTCACTTCCTATTACTCCTTTTCTCTTCATTTTTTTTCTCTCCTTTCTCATTAATGGTTTTTTCTTTTTGTTCTGCTGGGATAAACATTTTTTCTGAGATAATACGAGGTGTAAGAAAGACTACTAATTCTTTTTTCCTAATAGATACTTTTTCTTTTTGAAATAATTTTCCGAAAAGAGGGATAT
>JAVCCS010000140.1 GCA_030765365.1 Candidatus Theseobacter exili | reverse complement strand
TCGGATAAAGGTCAAGACGTTTAGCCAACTCATCAACGCTCCATTCCAGACTGCCCAAATGAGCGCCCACTAATCTCAATCCAGGATGTTTGGCAAGTAAACTATCCCTGGAAGCAATTTGTTCTTCATACGATGGATAATCCGGATGCAGGTACATATGGTATTGAGGATGTTCTTTGTAATAATTTCGGTCATTATTAACTGTCATGGAATCAAGGGGTAGCCAGCAGTTACGTGGTTCTCCGATATGGGCAACAACCGTTATATCGTTTTCGATGATATAATCGAATATGGGGTCAAAAAGTTTATCATAAATCATGATAAAATTATCTAAACTGTCGCGGAAGGTCATGCCGATATCTTTCCATACCTTCAAAGCAATGGCGCCTTCTTCAAAATCTTTTTCTAATCTTTTAATCACTTTTTCATGCCAACCCGGATCTTCGAAATTTTCCATGGAAAAAGTGGTGGCATATGACAAAGCTTGCGGAAATTGCTTATGTATCTTTTTGGCAAAGAATAATTGCTTGTCAATGTATTCCTGGCTGTTTGAACGGGTGCATAAGGTCATGAATCTGAAGTTTTCAGCCATGGCTGCTTGAATTATAGCCGTATCGGTAGTTCGGATATGTACATGGGCGTCGATTTTAGGAATTTGCTCATAAAGATTTTTTTTGTTTACAGAGCATGAGGAGAAAATAAAAGCAACAATACCAATGGCAGTAAAAACAGATGTCTTTTTCATTTTGCAGTAATTTATTTCGTGATTTTTTAAATTGAACCGATAATTAATATATAACAATTAACGTATATCATTTTTTCCATTTCAAAACTTTTCTTTTTCTGCTTGCAGATTACCGAGATGCAATATTGCCCTGGCAGACATAGTGGCGCAGTTGATCCAGCCAACCCAGTACTCAGCTAATTCTTGTTTCATATATGCAGTTGACATATTGGTTGGATAAATTCCTCCTCCAAGATTCTGAGCCACGGTCATATTATTGGCAAGTGAGTAAGCTTTAGCCAGGTAAAGTTCCTTACCCGTAACTTCATAAGCTTTATGGAAAGCTGAGATTGCACTGATCGCACTGGCATCGATAGGAGTATAGTAATGGTATTGCTCCAGGGCGCAAGGTGTGAGCCATTTGTCAGTGAGGTATGCCCTTACCGGTATCGGGCGATTGGGGGTACGGAACATTTCCCGTGGCAGTGGACGTTCCCACACTATGAACTGGTCTTCTGCAAATCTAATCAATTCTTCAGCCATCTCCAGGCTATGAGGATCATCTTTGGAACGGGACATTAAGAGTTTTGCAAATGCAAGAGGTTTGCCTCTTTCCATGTTGCTGTAGTTATGACTGAATCCAACATCTTCAAACTGACCCTGCCAATGAAAGGTTTTTATGGGGTTTTCCATAATCCATGTAAAGGCTTTTTCACTATTCTGATGATATTTTTTCATACCATACACGGTTACCAGGCGGTCAAGGAAGACTATAATGTCTGTTGGCACACACAGGTCCTCTTGTGTCGGTTCACCCGTCTTCAAATTTACTATAAGTGGCCATGAACCGGAAGGCAATTGTATCCTGGCGTATGTATCTGCAATTCTGACGGCTGCTTTAAGAAATTCCTTTTCTTTTGTTGCATCATAAAGATCCAGATAAGCGCTTCCGGCGATTGCAGGATAGAACAACATTATCTGATCTTTTCGTTTTCCGGCAACACTTGGAGCATTATTCCAGTCAACATAGGTGGGTGGAAAAAAATCCAGTGGTGTGCCGGCAGGCTGACTGATACTTATCAGATACTTTGCGGCGTTTCTGGCGATGAGCAGGGCTGTTTCCTTGTTCTCCGCAGAAAGGCCGGAATACATGACCATCCCCTCAATAACAGCGCCGATAATCTTGGATGGATAGCAATACAACCGGTACCCGGAGTCCGGCGTGTTTTCTGTTATCCATCTCTGAAAATGTTTCTGTCCGAACAACAGGTGCAGGTTCTTGTTTGCGCTTGAAATATAGTCCATAACAGGTTTACTATACGGACCATTGTATGAGGCAGCGCGATAAAACTGTCGTTCTCCTGCAACACCAAGGATATTCTCATTTTCATCTAAACCCTCAACTTTGAGGTACACGATACCTATTGGCAGGTCTTTCCATATTGGTGACAAAAGTGCCCATGGCTTATCCGCTTCAAAAGTATAATATTTACAGTTCGCATCAGATATGGCAGTAAAACGATATTTTACAGCTTCACTGACCGGTTGAAAATCGAACGACGGTACATTAATAAAACGCCTGGCATGCCCGTTCCAGAAGGGTGACTTTCCCGGCTCGCCCGGTCTCACCGGTAACATGGATTCTTCCACAGCCAGGGTATGAAAATTATCACGTACTGATTTCTTCCAATCCTGTGCCGGTAAAAATAAGGGGGAAGAAAGTAATAATAAGAATATGAAAGGGAAAACATATTTTTTCACAACTAAATGTGTTAAATTAGCCAAATATTAAAGTAAAGATAATTAAATAAAAGGATAAACCAAGGCAAAAGTCAGACCAATAATTTGTACAATTTCTTTCCGATTATATCAACTTCGTATTCATTTGTTGATATTTTTCCTTTCACTTTT
>JAVCCS010000043.1 GCA_030765365.1 Candidatus Theseobacter exili | reverse complement strand
CAGTTTCCCACCATTTTAATGAATTTCTTGAATGAAAACGAACATATCCAATCTTTGATGTAGCAATTGTTAATAGGTCAAATTTATTTCAACTGTTTTAAAAACTCCTGAATATTTCTCAATCATCTCTCCTTTTCTAATATTCTCTGGATACAATACTCCATACCAATCTCCATAGCTAAATCCGGAAGTTCCAATCCAAATATTCCCCATAACCATGCTTCCTTTATATGCTCTCATTCATCTGCTTTCAATCGTCTTTATTTTACACCGATTATTTGTTATAGTGTTTTTGATCAAAATATACACAGGAGACATTAATATGCTGACAAAGAAGCTACTTCTCTCTTTACTATCCGGAATGCTTCTTCTAGCAAGTTTTTTTATCCCCATTCTTTTCTGGTTCAGTTTCATTCCGCTCTTTCTTGCTATCAACAATTCTACATTTTTTATTACAATTCTATCAGGCACAATTTGCGGAGGAATTTTCACACTATTATATTCTGCCTGGTTATTAAAACACACTGCAAAAGCTTTTTGGGTTGTTTGGCCTTTAGCTACTTTATTTTTTATTCTTTTTGTTTCATTATCCCATCCTATTTTGAGACTTCTTAAAAACAAATGGCTTCAGTCTCTTGTTTATCCTGCTGTTTTCGTTTCATTATATTATCTGTACAGTTTTTTACCAATAGGATCATACTGGGCATTTACAAACACAGACATATTTACAATTCGATCGATCAGTTTCTTTGGTATATCCGGTCTTCTTTTTGTTGTTATTTTTTCACAATCCAGTATGGTTTTTGCATTTTCTGATAATTCAAAATACAAAAAATCCTTATTGGCCCCTGCCCCAGCTATTTTTTTTGTTCTGCTTTTTCTCGGTGTTTTGACTGCACCCCAGATAGAAGGCGATATTACATTGGGAATTGCTCAACCCAACCTTCCTCTCTCAGAAACCTGGAGAAAAGAAAACATTGATTTAATAATTGAAAAATATTGCGAACTTGGAGACAAAATAGTTAAACAGGGTGCTGAAATCATAATTTATCCACAATACTCATTTCCATGCGAAATCACCGATTCAAGAGTGGCAAGATTACTTGAATTTGCCAGAAACAAAAAAGTTTATATAATTTTAGGAACATATGTTGATCTCTTTAACACTGCTGTCCTCATTTCTCCTGATGGCAATGTTGTCGATCAATATTCCGGTTACGGAGCTCCTCCCTTTAGAGCCGGGGAACAGGAAAAAGCATCTCAGCTTAATACATTCAAAACAGAATATGGATCAATGGGAGCACTTCTTTGTTATGATGACACCAGTTATAGAGTTGCTAGAAAACTAGTTTACGAATTAGGCGCAGAACTTTTGGTTGCACCAGTCAACGACGGTTATTTTGAAGGAACATTTCAACCTTTACTGCATTTATCCCGAACAATTCATAGAGCTATTGAAAATCGTCGCTTTCTCGTCAGAGCTGCAGCAAAAGGGATAAGCTGCATAGTTGATCCTTTTGGACGAATAATCGAAAAACTGGATATTGGCAAAGAAGGAATCATCGTAAGAAAAGTTGCTTTTATCGATAGGCTAAGCCTTTTTAGCATTACTGGAGATTTTGTCTCACCTATTTCATTGGTTTTGACTTTATTTCTATTACTATATGGTTTAATTACTCGTAAAAAATGATATTTTCCATTATTCACATCCAGTTTTCTCTTGCAATTCTTGTTCGAATCATTTCAATTGTTTTTACATCTGGAGAAACAGGCAGGACAGGCATTGATGGAATAGGAATCCTATAATCTTCATAAAAAGGCGTTTGCTGTAATTTCAGATTAAATGCCAACACCATTAGTTTCTCAAGGTTAACTGTATCCATAATATTATATGCTAGTAACGATTCTAATGCTTTTTTATTATCGTTCATTATATATTCATGCCAAAGATGAACAGCAAACATTCCATCAACGCCATCAAGGTCATTTCTTTCAAGCCCTAAAATTTTCTCACATGCCTTAAGCCCCCCGCTGTATCCCAGTTCGCGCAATATAAAACGCAAATCGATATGGGCCTGTTGAAGTTTAATTCCGAATTCATTTTCTATAAACGGCACATCAAACTGTTTTCCGTTATAAGTCACAATCAATTCATAACTTTTTATATCATCCATGAAATCCAGAATATTATTATCCCTTACATAATATTGAACGTTATCTCCATCATACAACGCAATTGTAGTTATACTGCTAAACGGGTATTTTAAACCTGTTGTTTCAATATCCAAGTAAGCTGTTTTAGATCTGAAAGCTAAAAATAAGCGCCAGTGCTCTTTTGAAGGAAAACTATTTTTAAAATATTGGATGTTGCCTTTTTTCAAACATTCCATAGACTCATAAATAGTTCTATCAATATCACCTTCCTTTTGACACAGCAAAGTGCTTTTTTGGTGTTTGTTCAATATATCCACCCATGAATACACACCATTATCCCACATCTTTTTCTCTTTTTTATATCCTACACCCGGTATATGGCAAAAAGTATTCTGAATCATTTTATTTCTTTCCTGCAAGCAGTTCAACAGCAGCTTTATTGCCAATCTTGTTTTTTATCCTGGCTACCGCTATATGTACAGGAGGAGGCAATTCTTTCCCTTTGCGCAATTCTGGATCAGAAAATTTCATAACATCGAAAAGATAAGAGTTGGCTTCTTCATAACCCGCACCAGTTAAACAAGAAATTATTCTAGTAGCCCTGTCAATCAGTTTTTTGTTGGATGGAGAAACATGTGTCATAAAATTACTATATACTCTTCCGAGTGCTGACATTGCAATTGTAGACAATGAGTTCAAAATAATTTTAAGTAACAAAACCTTGGAGATATTTAATGGGTCTTCTTCTTTAAGTGATATAAAAACCAAACAATCCACTTCAGGGAGATTGCAATGATTTACCGGTAAATCAGAAATTGCAATTATTGCAACTTTTGCCCCACTTTTTTTTACACTTTTCAGCATTAACAAGATTTTTGATTCAGGTTTATTAAAATCCTCGACTTCCTCACCTATTGCTACAAAAACAAAAAGATTGCCATTCTCTGCCGGCCTTCCTGAAAAATCATTTAAACCATCAATCCTGAATTTACAAATATGTTCTTTGCTGATTGCCGGAATACTGGAATCCATTTTCATAAATTCCTTTTCACCGAGCAACTCTTTATATGTTTTTTATCCCAATCAAGTCCTCTTATTGATCTTTTTAACAGCAGTTCCCAGGCTTCTTTATTATTATCCATAGGTAAGATCATATATGAAGGAGAAGCTTTCATCTCTTTATCATCAAGCTCTCTGAATGCAGGAGTGGAGAAAGTTGGAGCTCTTTCAGTAGTGTCTGTCAATATTACAAGAGAAGAGATTTTTCCGCCAACATATGTAACAAAGCCTTTGTTCGGATTTACATCTTTTTCATTAAAAAAATTCCCTCCGT
The DNA here is from genome assembly GCA_030765365.1 of Candidatus Theseobacter exili. GTDB lineage: Bacteria > Auribacterota > JACPWU01 > Theseobacterales > Theseobacteraceae > Theseobacter > Theseobacter exili. The sequence continues at coordinate 16,170 of JAVCCS010000043.1, read as the reverse complement.
GCTCATAAGTTTCAATTTCCATTGTTGTTAACTTTGCAATATTCGATAATTCCTTTTTTATTATTTCTGCTAACCTGATTTTTTTTCTCGCAAATTCATCAAGCCTGAACGGCAGAAAAGAATAACCGATTGTTCTCAGATCTTCTTCTCTTAAATATTTTGATAATATTTTATAGACAACTTCGGCAAATATTGTACCCAAAACAAGCGTTTGTATACTTGCTGCCTGCATTCTTGTAGAACCGGCGAGAGCTTGTGGGCCTGTCGTAAGATTAATTTTGTTTATTCTTTTATCTTCAATTACTTCCCGGCTTCTTCTAACATTATTTATTAGAATCTCATCAGGATTGTTATACACAAAATGCACTTTTGCACCTACGTCAATCCCCATCCATGCGGTGCCTATAACAAAGGAAGTCTCTCCGCCCTCAGTTATGGAAAAAACAACATCTGCCTTTTTAAGCCCCATGTCTAATATTTGTTTCTTCCCAAAGGATTTATGGTCTTCAAAATTCTCGACAGACTTTATTAAGGCGTAATCCCCACCCGCCATTACGCTAACAACTTGATCTTCCATTGAATTAATCAATGAAAGATCAATCTTCTTCGCAATCTCTTTATTTCTCTTAAAGTTTTTCCAAAAATCTCTCCACACAGCTTCAATCTGAATGCTCAATCTTCCTGTCGCACCACATCCGCATAAAAAAACATTATTACCGGATTCAATTGCTTCAAGCACATCTTCAACAGGTCTTGCAAATGCTCCTTTTTTAACCAGCTCATGATAAACAGATAACATTCCCTTATCTATTTTATTTATCATATACAATCCATCCAAGACAGAGGCTTCACTCATTTCTTTTGACAATGGATGAGCTTGTTCGGTTAGAAGTTCCCCTAATCTGAATTCAACTTCTTCTAAAATGAACTTCCTTGATTCTTCTGAGACAGGAATAGACATAAAATTTCCAATACTTACTTAACAAGGATACATGACAAAGTCAATTTAGCATAATTAAAAACTGCTGAGAAGAAAGAGTTGGCTTCTATGCCATCATTTCGATGTACTTCTTCGCTCTTAAATAACTTTCGACATCATTCATGTAATTTTTATCTATAGGAGGGAAAAGAAACCCTTGGGGATCATCTAAAATAATTTGAAGAGGCATGCCCGTTAGTAATTCCTGAGGAATTTCTCCCTCGTCATACATTGCCTGCAATAACTGCTTTAAAAGCATGTTCGCCTGTTCAGATTCGTAAGCTGAAGACTTGCCCACGCTGGCGACATATTGCGCCAGATCCATTACAATCTCTTGTTCTGGTCCAAAATGGTTATCTTTAATTCTTATTGCACTTGCACCCGGCTCTTCCATATGAGCATCTTCTCCAAGAACGACTACCTTGTTATCAGAATCTAATTCCAGAAACACCTGTCTGTTTCTGGCAAGTTCCTGACTCTTTTCACCAAACATTATCTCAATCGATTTAATCAGGCTCTCATCACCTGTCAAGGCAAGAACTTTTGAGTATTTATTTACAAACATTTCAAGTTCATCTGGAGTCATGTTAACAAGTAAAGAAACGTCTATTCCTACAGGAATCATATTTTCTCTTTTATTCGCGAAATGATTTTGATATTTTACATATGATTCAGCTCTTGAATGCGCTTTTCTTATACCTTCTTTTCCTGCAGAAATATGCAGGACTTCGTTTTCACCTTTGATTATTCTTTCTGCAACAAGGTTATTTAATTTTCTTTCACTTTCTTTAGCTACTGTCTCACCTTCCAGCAACAGCGCCAATGCATCGCGAATCTCCACGTTTCCTCTTCTTAAATCAATATAAATATGTTCTATATCACCCGATGTTTTGCCCACCATACGGCTAATAACTTGATAAATATCATTTTTATCCAAATCGATTTTTTCAGCTTTTTCCCCTGCTTTTTTGAACAAATAAATTTCTTCTGATAATGTATTTATCTCAATCCCTATACAATCTTTATCAATCTTTTCTTCAAGAATATTAATCATTTTTGTTATTGAAGGTGCAATTAATTTTTCTGCTCGTTTTTTCTTCAAATCATCTATATGCTCCGTAACTGATTTTGAAACATCTTCATCTATTTTCTCGGCAAACATTAAAGCCAAAGCATCAAGAACATAATCATTTAATCTACCTACATCCACACCGCCAACAAAATTTGGCATCTTTCCATATTTGTCTAGAAACACAGATGTTCCTTTTAACATCATCAAAATTTCATTTAAAGAATACTTTCTTGCAATCTCATGCGCCTCTGCCTCTGCAATCGCTCTTTTAAGGCTTTCAATATCTTTTAAGCTGACTCCTGCATCCCTTACAACCTTCATACTTGTTCTGTTATCCACAACATTGCTCGCTCTATATGTCATTCTGTTCATCTCTATTCTTAGAAGCGTATTTAAGTCGTGTCTCCTGTGTTTAAGTAAATATTCCAATAATCTTCTGCCAATATACAAAGTAGGCATTAAATCCTTGCCGGCCATACCAAAATGAGCATAACTTACAGAAACACTTTCATTGCGTGCAACATCAACCTGTCCACCAATGCAAACAAGTCGTATTTTTTCAAAATTACCTCTCGTTTCCTTGTTGAGTTCCTGAAATTCATTATCAATATAATCTGCAATAGTATTAGTTAATTCATCATTAGATCTGTCTTCATCAGATAATGAAATTATTTTTTCCGTTAAAACACTCATTGAATCTCCTACAACCTGAGTTTCTCTGTTCACCAAAAATCCTAGTTCTGTTAATGTTTCTGAAAGATAACTGCCTACTGAATAGTTGGAAATCCCTTCGTCCCCCGAAACATTATAGTCAACCCCTAAAGACAAATTACCAAACCCTCTTTTCTTGACTTTAGCAACTGCTGGTTGGAGCAAGTCAACTGGTCTAGTTCGTCCACCAGCTTCAATTTGTCTATGCCTCTCAAGCATAACCCGTTGCAAACGCCTCCTAAGTACGCTGGAGCTACTTGCTTCAGCAGCTACATCGCTATCGGCAATAATTCTTGTCAGTTTTCTTTCCAGTTCTTCTTTCACCTTTTCAATAAACATTGCCTCATATCTTTTGACTTTCTCTAAAACAACAGGTGATAAGTACCATGAAATAATTCTATAATGATATGTCTCCCTTTCCAGTGAGTAATACTCATCCTTAATAGCTAATAATTCCTCGAATGTCATATTTTTTATTTGATCTTTGTGATACGGAGTGACTCCATCTATTCCGTATGCAAGCACTTGCTCAGCAGAAGCCACGATATGTGCGTACTCTTTATCAACTTCAGTAGCTGGCCCTTTTTTAATTTTTTTCAGCCAAAAATCTTCAAGATATTCATGTAAAGCAGCTTCTGACACATGATTGTTTCTTGTAACTATCACAAGGTTCCCAACATTGTCCCTTAAATGCCAACCATCAATCCCCTCTGGCATATCTTCGTCTGTTACAAATTTTGCCTTTATTACACGTCCTTTAATATTCTTTGTTTTCACAGTGGTTTCAGAAGCTTTATTAAACCACTCTCTTCTCTTTTCAAACGGCACAATTATCGGATTGTCTTCCAGTTTTGTTGACGCGCCGACTGTTTTAGGTTCTTCTTCCGACACCAACTCTATTTCTGCACCTAGAGATTGAAGCTTTTCAATCAAATATTCATAACCTCTATTCAAATATCTCAAACCTTTTATATGGGATGTTCCCTCTGCCCTAAGGGCAGCAAGCACAAGACATGCAGTGCCCCGGATTTCCCTGCCTTCAAGATGGCTTGCTTTAAGATTTTCAACACCAGTAATCACAATCTTATTATCTACATATTCTATATTAGCGCCCATCTTTTCGAGTTCTTTTGCGAAAGTAACACGATGAATTCCGTAATGAACATCTTCATATGTACTCTCGCCTTCAATTAGTGTTAAAAGAGGTATAAAATGAGGAGCGCCATCTATTGTTCTGCCAACTGTTTCGTCATAAGCTGTTTTTAAATTAGCAGGGTTAAAATCTACATCTCCAAGATCAACTTCAATTGTATGCTTATCTATTATACTTACGGGTATATTCATTTCATCCAGCAAATTTTGTTGTATTCTAAACAAAGGCCCCAACTCATCTTCCTTCACATGCATAAATGGACTTGTCATTTTTATTTTTCCGCCTGTAAGAGCAGCAGCCACCATCCAAAATATCATTTCAGTCCTGTCAGTCTCAATCTTATGCATAATATCCTCTTTGCGCAGATTGTTTAATCCAGGACTTTTAACCCTAACAACTTCCACAGTTTTGCCTTCCTTTTTAGTTTTTTCTTTCACAATCAGCACACCTAATAATTTCAGAAAAGTCTCAAGATTTTCTATATCCGGAGCTATTAAAGGATCAATTATTACAGTTTCCCCTTTTCTTCCGGAGGCTAAAATAAGTGCAAGTGCAGTCTTGTTTTGTCCTTGACCTTCAAGATCAATTGAAACTGTTTCTTCAGGCATTTCCTTATTACTGAAGGCACTAATAATCGCATTGTTATCCTCTACTGAATATCCAAACAAATCCGCAACAGCATAATATTTATCCATACCGCGATCACCTAGTCTGCAACCGCCAGGGCATGGGAAAGAAACATTTCCATTTCTCATCAAATAACTCCCTAACAGCAATATTGAACTGCGAAAAGCTGATGCGCTTGAAGAATCGATTTTGCTGAAATCCAACTTTTTTTGATCAATATCAAGTTCCAATGTGGCTCCATCCCAACTGTATTCAACACCTATGGATTTATATATTTTTAAAAAATTGTGTACGTCGGATATGTCAGGAACATTTTTTAAAGTCACCTTTCCATCCGCTAGAAGCAAAGAGCCCAGTATATGAAGAATCCCCTGTTTGCTGCCTCCAATTTCAACAGTCCCAGCTAATCTTTTGCCACCAGATATCTTTACTATTGAATTATCTGGAGCTTCATCGACTAAATCTCCTCTTTTAACTTTCCTTCTGCCTGGCCTTTTCATTGCACCAGAAGAATCAGATTCAGCATTAGAAACAACGTCATTATCAGATCCTAATTTTTCAAAATAGATCTTTGCTAATGCAACTAAGCCAGGATATTTTTGAAGGCTTTTGCTTTTAGCAATTGCTTCCGAGGCTATTCTTTTCAGTAAGCTGCCATCCTCCTCAACACTTAAAAGAATTTGACCGATTATATTGCCGGGATAAAATTTATTAAAAACGTAAAGAACTCTCTGTATTTCTTCAGAAGACAAACCCTTCAGAAACACTTTGCTTTTACCTTTCTGCATCCACATATCCAAAAGTTGATACGGTTCTAAGCCTTCTGCAGCAGCTTCTATTAATGCCTGCAACATCTCAATAGAAAATTTTACATAAGCCCCCTTAGCTATTTCCTTTATTAATTCTCCGAACCTGACTGGAGCAGCTAACATAAAATGAGTATCTGTTTCAGTGAATGATAGTTTGCTCACTACTCCCGAAATCGTTTTTTGGTCACAAATATATTCAGGAGACATCATTATCTCTTCATACATGCTATTTGTGTCTATTTGACCGGCTTTTGGATTCAAAACTAAATATCCTAACCCTTCCTGCTCCAATATATTCTCAATACCTTCTGTATGGAAACCTCCTGAAATAAGAACGGAATCACTAATTGCGCGCTTGTTCATCTGTTCAATCATGTTTGATGTGAGCACTCTATCTCTCTTTGAAGCTAATAAATAAAACTTTTTAGATTCTCTTGCTATATCTGACAAGTTCGATTCTGCAGAGTTAAATATTTTATAACTTTCTTGACCGAAACAGCCTTCGCATCCCGTGATAAAAGCTCCCAGGCTAAATGTTGCCAACTCAGGTAATTCACTTCTTGTAATTTTGAGTTCTATAAGATTTCTAAAAAATATCCATTCAGAATAAATTTTAAATATTTTCGTGTTTTCAGAAATTTCACATTCATGTCTTAGTAACGACATAACCAGACTAATAATCTGCCCCCAAACTTCATGAATGTTTATTTTCTTCCTTTTTGCTGACAACAATAACCACTCATGCATTTCCGGATATAGATGTTCAAAACTATCGCCATGTTTTTCTGTGGCAATCCTTAGCAAGGCAAAATACTCTGACACCCCTACCCTGCTAAGCTTAAACTTTAAGCTCATTTCAATAATTTTTGCAATCTCATCTCTATTTACATTTTTTTCCAGACGCAAAAGCAATCTTTGCTGTTCAGCATCAATCTTTTTTTGATCAATTTCATCTCCTAATTGAATTACTTGAAGCATTTCTCTAATGCTTCCATCAATTTCTATTCCGCTTGCCGCAGCAATACCACATAAATTTTTCACAACATATTTGAAATCATAATGATCTTTTATGAAAGATTCTCTAATCATGTACAATTGATTCATTCTTGTGTTATTTTGATTTTCAAAATAATTCACAAACTCATTGTTAATCGAATTTATACAATTCTTTTTATTGTCATAGATTTTTCTAACAGTTCTAAATGCTTTAAGATTTTCAACATACAAAGATGTATTTTCAGCACCATAAAGGTTTAAGCCAGAATCCAGGCCAGAATATAAACAAGCATATTCGGCACCAGAAAGAAGTCCCTTTTCAACAAAGTAATTCCCCGCCTTTTCCCTTGCTTCTTTATCTGGAAAAGCTTGGAACAAAGACATCTTCACAGGGCCACAAGCACCTTCGAAAAATACAGAAGTTTTGCCCTTTATTTTTAAGAATATTTTAAGCGCTGAGGCGATATTGAGTTGCGCTTCCTTGTGGCAATGAATATCTCTAATCAGAATCACATTTTTGTGATCAGTCTTCAAGCGGTTCTTTTCTATCTCTAAATATTGAGAACAAGCCTCCGATAAAGCCATTAAGGAATGCTTGTTTTCTTCAATTTCATTCAGGGCATTTTTTGAGCTCTCATCTGCACATATTGGTGCGTGGCTAGAGAGAGAGATAACCATGAAAAAGGATAGGAGAACAGATTGTATTTTTAATATCCTGCGCAAGCATGGATCGTACAAAGCAAGTTTTGTCATTTTTTCACTATATCATTGATATATATATATATTAGTCATGTATATAGATAAAGATATGTAAATATAACATGCGCTGGAGAATTTGTCAATTTTGCCTGATTGGCTGAAGTTTTCACAAACTACTCTGCGTTTGTACTAACATTATTTCTATACCAATCCTCTCTTTCCTTAATCTTTCTTTTTCGATGAGAAGATTGCTGTATTCCACTTGATATCTTTTTTCTCTTCCTCCGTTCAGGCTGCAGCTTTTCTATAACTTTTCTGCGAGCAGCTTGAGTTCCGGCATGCGAAGTTTCAAAAGAAGATCTTATTGATGAAGAACGGTTTTTTCTTGACTTTGCAATATCTTCATCCGAGCTTGAATCTTTGTCTGATTGAATTTGGCTTTTTTTATCAACACTGATTTTGTTATCTTCACTTGAAGATTTCTCACGCAAATCAAGCCAGAAATAAAGAGTTCCTAAAATCACTATCGAAAAAAATATTAACAGAAAAAGAAATACTTTCACTATGGCATCGTCTTTATAATTCTTCTTTTAACAATTCTTTTTTCATTTTCGTTAGAACCTGGATTAACAAGCATGTATTCGTGGTAATATTTGTTAGCTAACACCTTGTTTTTCAAATGTTTATCATATAACACCGCCAAATTAAAAAGAGCATCTGGATTGCCCGGTTCTAAATAAAGCAAAGATATATACTGTTCAGTTGCTGTTTTGTACCGCCGCATTTCTGTATACAGAAGTCCTAAATTGAAGCGAGCATCAGCAAAATCCGCATCTATTGACAAACATGTTTCATAAGCCCATACAGCATTATCCAGCAAACCAAGCTCATCATAAACATAACCTAATAAAAAATATGCAACTGCGGATCCAGGAAAGTTTCAACGAATTCGAGCATAAGTTTTTCTGCCTTTTCCGGCTGTCCTATCTTAATATATAAAACTCCCAAGTTAAAAACAGCTTCCATGTAATCCTTTTTAATATTAAGCGCATTTAAATAGCTTTTTTCAGCATCTCCCGAATTGAATCCTAACCCGTAACGCTCTCCATTTGCAAACTCGTTCAGAACACCAATATAATAATAAATCACAGGGTTAGTACTGTTTATTTCAACTGCTTTCTCAAACTGAGCCCTAGATTCATCATGCTTCCCTAAGTCATAAAGAACTTTGCCATAATTAACTCTTAAAGTGTAATTATCTACATTCTGTTGTAAAACAAACGCATATGCTTCCGCAGCTTTTTCAGGTCTTCCATTCTCTATTTCAAGCTTTGCAGTATTTAAATAACCTTCTATCATTTCAGGATTAGCATCGTTGGCTTTCTTGTATTCAACAAGAGCTTCAGCATATTTGTTTTTTTCGTACAAAAGATTCCCTAATTTTAAATGCTTTTCGGCAGTTTTTGCTTTTTGTTGTTCCTGTTCAATTTCAGCAATAGAAACCTTTTCTTTATCCCTATTCTTAGAGTAAACCGTTTCAAGCAATGTTGGTTCTTTTAAGGTAGGATCCAGTTTACTAGCTATTTTAAACTTATCCTTTGCAAGCTTATTGTTTCCCTTTCGAAGATACATAACTCCAAGATTATATTGTGTTGCAGCATTACCAGGATTTATGTCTACAGCTTTTGTATATTCGCGAATAGCTCTGTCATAATCCTTTTTCTCGGAATAAATATATCCAAGGCTTGCATATGCATTAACATTTTTTGAATCCATTTTCAAAACCTCATGAAATTTTGTCTCAGCTTCAGCATACTCACCCTGCTTTAGAAATATATATCCTAAATTCAAATTAGCGTTATAAAGATACTTGGTTTTGTTAGGCTCATCACTTGCCTTAAGTTTATTGAGTGCTTCTAAATAGTAATCCTCAGCAAGATCATAGTTGCCCAAATTGTCATAGCACAGCCCCAACTGATATCTAACTCTTCCGTAAGGGCATCCAAAATCTATTGCCTTAATAAATTCAATTGCAGCGGAGTTGTAACTCTTTTCGGCTAACAAACGAATTCCTTCAGCCGAATGTGATTCCCATTGATGAGTTTTTTCCCAGTATTGCAAATACTTATCCGATTCATCAGCTGAAACAATCACGTTTGCAAAAAGAATTATTACAGACAATATAGATATATAAATAAATCCACTCCTATCCATCACTACCTCTCTTTCTTATCGTAATATATTATGCGCTAAATTGGAACGCCTACGCTCATTTCACCTTCCCAACTTTCAGGTCTACCCCATGGAATTGAAGAACCTCCTTCTGGCGTTGAACAACCAGGTAATACAATTAAAATATATATCAACCCCATAAACAACAAAATCATTCCTGCTTTTTTCATTTTTCACATCCTGACTTTCCGTTATTCTGTATGTCTTTTTTTATATTTATTAATATTACAATATATAATTTCATTGCATGAAATATAACATAGCCATATAATCTGCAAAAATTATTTTTTAACTTTTATTTTAAGAGGATATCTCATGCTTCAATTATTACGCAAACATAATAAAAAAGTTCTTCTAGGCCTTCTGATACTTATTGTACCTCCATTCGTTTTTTGGGGAGCAGGTTCTTCATTAAAAAGATCAAAAAATCCAACTATCGGCTACGTTTTTGGAGAAAAAATTCTATTGTCTGATTTTCTGGAACAGAGAGACGAAGTAGTTATCGATTTAAAAATGACAATGCATGATTCCTGGCAGAATCTTGATATTGAACCTCTTATTTGGCGATATATTATTCTCAAAAAGCTTTCTGCGCAGTATAATATCTCTGTATCCAAGAAGGAAATTGCAGATCATATTTCAAAACTTTTTGGTTCCGGCAAAGATTTTAATCCTAATTTTTACAAAACCGTTGTTGAAAGAAACTTTGGCGTAAGCATATATGATTTTGAAACACTTACCCGCAACCGCATTCAGATTGACAAATTAATTAATCTGATTGCTAATACAACAAAGATTTCCCCTGAAGAAGTTCGGCAGGCATATATTTTAAAAAACACGAAACTTGATTTTTACACAATCAGATTTAAACCTGAAGATTATTCAAAAGACATATCTGTAGACGATAAAGAGTTAGCGGACTATTTTGAAACTAACAAGGATAAATATATTATACCCACTACACGTAGCGTTGAGTATATATCGTTCGATCCTTCAGCCCTTCATGATAAAATCAAAATCACTGATAATGATGTTCAGTCTTATTACGAAGAAAATGCTGAATTTTTTACTGACAAGGATGGCAATACCAAGCTATTAACTGACGTTCGTGAGGAAATAATTACAATCCTGAGACCACTAAAAGCACGAAATAAATTAAGAAATGCTGTTGACAGGGTTTTTATTCAAGTTGCTGACACTCTTGACTTAAAAAAGGCAGCAGATGGAATTGATTTTGTTGATTTTGGAAAAACAGATTTATTTCACGGTTCTGACTTGCCAGAAATAGCCATGGACAATCCCATGTTTTCAAAATGGGCTTTTTCAACAGATCTTGACGATATCAGCGAACCTTTTAGAATAGGAAACACATATTTCATCCTTAAACCTGTTCAAGAGAAGCTGCCTAGCGTTCCAACTCTTGATGAAGTTATTAAAGTTGTTCGCAATGATGTTCTTAGAATGAAATCGCTTGAAACAGCTAATGACATTGCCGAAAATACTCAAAACAAAATATCCAAATTGCTTGGAATAAAATCCAATAATTTTGAAGATGTATGCAATGAACTTAATATTAAGCCAGCCAGAACTGATTCTGTCACAAAGGAAGAAGCTATCATCAAAGGATTTTCATCTGGAATTGTTAATTCTTTTTTTGACACAAAACCCGGCAATTGCGGACCTGTAAAGTTCTCTAAAGGCACCTTTGTTGTTTTTTATATAGCGAATCGCTCGTTTCCAGACAATGATTATATAGATAAAAATATCGAATCTTTTAGGCAAATATATTACCAACGCAAAAGATCAGAAGTTATTAACGGATGGTATTCTTCTTTATTGAAAAGATGTACGATTTACAGTCTTGACGATATAATTAAAACGATCCATGACGAGAAGAAAAAATAAAAAAACAATTTCTTATTTTGTTTTATCTAACATATGTTTTATCTCGTCAACAAACTCATTAACATCTTTGAATTGTCTATATACTGATGCAAAACGAACATAAGCAACTTCATCCAGCTTATGCAGTTTCTTCATGATAGACTCCCCTATTTCCGTAGAAGCTACTTCATTCTCATGGTTTCTTTCGATCTCAATTTCTATCTCTCTTACTATTCCTTCAATATCCCCGACGCTAACAGGTCTTTTTTCACAGGCTTTAAGAACACCGTTTAATAGTTTTTCTCTGCTGAAATCCTCTCTTTTTTTATCCCTTTTGATTACTTTTAACGGAATTGCATCTATTCTTTCATATGTTGTATATCGCCTTGCACATTTGATGCATTCCCTGCGTCGTCTTATTGTGTCGCCCTCTTGTGAAAGCCGAGAATCAATAACCTTATCTTCCAGATGTGCGCAATAAGGACATTTCATGATTTCAAAGCCTCTACACAGTTAATTAAATCAGAATATAAAGGATACCTGCTACAAAGGCCTCTCACCTCTTCTCTTATTTTGCCTATATTTTCATCATCGTTAATGTCCTTCAAAACATCGGAAATCAACACGGCTATCATATGCATTTCTTTTACGCCCATCCCTCTGGTGGTGACTGCTGGAGTGCCTATTCTAATACCGCTTGCTTTAAAAGGGCTCTCAGTATCAAAAGGTATAAGGTTTTTGTTTACAGTAATACCTGCCTTGTCGAGAGCAATAGCAGCCTCTTTACCTGTTATTTTCCTGGATGATTTTACATCCACAAGAAAAAGATGGGTATCGGTTCCTCCTGAAACAATCCGGAATCCATTATTTGCCATATCTTTGGAAAAAGATTTTGAATTTTCAACAACCATTTTTTGGTAATTAACAAAATCAGGCGAAAGCGCTTCCTGAAAAGCAACAGCTTTCGCGGCAATAACATGCATCAAGGGCCCCCCCTGTATTCCTGGAAATACATTTGCATCTATGGCTTTGGCAAATTCTTCTTTACAAAGAATCATTCCTCCCCTTGGACCCCTTAATGTCTTATGCGTAGTTGTTGTGACAAAATGACAGTGTTCAATTGGGCTGGGATGCAATCCTGCTGCAACAAGTCCAGCAAAATGAGCCATATCAACCATTAAAAACGCATCTACTTCGTCTGCTATTTCTCTAAGCTTTTCTGAATCTATTATCCGTGGATAGGCACTGGCTCCACCAACAATCATCTTTGGCTTACAATCTAAAGCAAGTTTTCTAATAGCATCATAATCGATTATTTCATCTTCTTTAGTCACTCCATATGATACAACATTGAATAATTTTCCCGAAAAATTCATTGGATGCCCATGGGTTAAATGTCCGCCATGAGCCAAATCCATAGCTAAAATTGTATCACCAGGTTCTAATACTGAAAAATATACAGCCATATTTGCTTGAGATCCAGAATGTGGCTGAACGTTAACATGTTCAGCGCTAAAAAGCTTCTTTGCTCTCTCGATAGCAAGGCTTTCTGCCACATCCACATATTCACAACCGCTATACCATCTTTTCGACGGATAACCTTCAGCATACTTATTAGTTAAAACAGAACCTTGCGCTTCCATAACTGCATGACTAACATAATTTTCAGAAGCAATCAATTCAATGCCTTCTGATTGCCTCTTAATTTCATTTATTATTGCATCAGCAATCATTGGATCAGTTTCAATTAATGTTTTCACTTATTCGCTCCTGTATTTTTGTTTCATATTGAGAAATTTTATTAACTCTCAATTCGTGACGTCCTTTATCAAAATCCGTTACTAACCATTTGTTGACTATCTCAAAAGCTACTTTCGCATCTAACTGACTTGCCGGCAAGACAAGAACATTAGAATTGTTATGTTTTCTTGATAACTCAGCTGTTTCAACATCGCGACATAATGCAGCACGAATTCCTGGAACTTTGTTTGCAACAATTGACATACCAATCCCTGTTTTACAAATCGCTATTCCGCGTTCATATTCATTTTCAGCAACAAACTCTCCAACTTTAATACCAAAATCAGGATAATCAACCGAATCCTCACTGCTACAACCCACATCCAAACATTTAATCCCTTTTTTCCTTAATTCTTCTAAAATTGCACTTTTAAGTACATATCCTCCGTGATCTGATCCAATAACTATTTTCATTATTTCAAATACTCCTTGCAAACTTTTCAATTGCTGGACGCATCAAATCAATACATTGCCTATAGATATTAAAGGGCATTCCTATTGGATCAGGAACCTCTTTTTCCTTATCCATAAGTTTATCAGAATAATTCATAATCAATCTTGTTTTATCTTCCGCTTCTTTCTTGTTGCATGCTAATTTTGTTACAGCCCTTTTGTGATCGTCTGTCATAACCAGTATTTTATCGGCATCATCAACCATCTGAGGAGTCAAAATATTTGCACGTTTTCCTGCTATATTTATTCCTGCTTCACTCATTACATATACTGCAGGTACTGCTGGCGGCATTCCTTGAAAAGCACAAACACCTGCAGAATGAACAAAAACATCAATCCTGTTGCAAAAAATTTCTTTAAGCACCCCTTCAGCCATTACACTTCTGCAACTATTACCTGTGCATACGACCAAAATATTTTTAACTTTGATTCTCAGACAATCCCTAATCTTATTAAGACTGATGCCACCTATTCTTATTATTTTAGGTGTATCTCCTGACATATCTATTACTGTAGATTCTTTTCCTGTCATTTCATCGTCGCAACATAGCACTAATTCTACTTTTCCTTCTAAGTCTCTCAACGCATCTTCAGCCTGACTTGTGCTTGGACTGCCGCTGATATTTGCACTTGTAATAACAATAGGTCTCTGAACTTCTCTGCATAATGATTGCAATAAAGATGCATTCGGCGCCCTAAAGCCAACATTTCCAATAAACCCTGAATCATTTTTTGTTTTAACAATAATCGTAAGAGAACCTGGCCAAAACTTTTTAATAAGCTTCATTGTATCTTCAGATATTTGATCAGCATACCTTAACAACATATCAACCCCTGAAACACATATTGGAAAAGGCTTCTCTATACTTCTGTTTTTTACATCGCACACCCTTTTTACAGATTGCATATTAAAAGCATTGCACGACAATCCATATACAGTATCTGTTGGAAGAACTACTAACCCTCCTTTTAAAATTACATCTGAAGCTAACTTTATTAACTGTTCCTGATTGTTTTTGTTAAGATTTTCAACTATTGTTTTCAGCATAACCATAAACTTCCAGATTCATTTACTAGCAATCAGATACAACAAAGCTATTATAATTTACATACAAACTATAACTTTATATTTTCAATATTTTTAGCCAGAGTTTTTCTTCTTTGGATCAACGCATCCCTCAAATCATCATTGTCAATAGCCAATATTTCGGCAGCAAGCAATGCAGCGTTAATTGCACCTGCTTTACCTATTGCCACAGTTGCAACCGGAATTTCTTTTGGCATTTGCACAGTAGATAGCAGTGCATCGACTCCATTTAGACTTGATCCATCAAGAGGCACTCCAATTATTGGCAAAACAGTATTAGCTGCTAATGCCCCTGCTAAATGAGCAGCACATCCGGCACCAGCAATAATAACTGCAATATTATTTTTTATTGCAGTTTTTGCAAAGTCAGCTGCTAAATCAGGAGACCTATGTGCTGAAATTACATATGCTTCTTTTGGTATACTAAACTCATCCAATAAATTTAACGTTTCCTGCATAACGGGCAGATCTGATTTACTACCCATTACTACAGCTACTTTCTTGTCTTTCATGATAATCCCCTGGATTTTTTAGTCTATTTATTTATTTGTCATATATTTTGATAAATATTTTACTAGATAAAATGATTTATCGATATCCTAAGCAGAAAAAACAATCTTTCGATTAATACAACTATATGTTAATTCTGGAATCTAGTGCAAAAAATCTCAAAAAAATCAATCTTATAATAAAGATCTACTATAATTGCATTTGTCGCTTAAACACATTTCAGGATTGGAAATGACAAAAAGCTGGGAACAAGACCTGTTGCAAACAATTGCAAATAAAAGCCTGAATTTCGAAGGAGAACAATCTTTTGATCATGCTTCCATATTCTAGCCCATACAAAAGCACTCATTCCTTCTTTTTATAATTATTCTCTACTGTATCCAGCATCTGATTAAATAACCCTGCCAAATCATGCAAATGATCTCCTTTTCGCAAATGCACTCGAACTGACAGATCTCCTGCAGAAACTCTTCTGAATGTCTCTTTAAATCGAAATACAGGACCAGCAATTTTGTGTGAATTCCTAATTGACAAATATCCAACAAAAGCACTTAAAATTAAAATGGCCAAAATGATCTTAACATTAAACGCCGTATCTCTCCTGTTCATTTCTCTTCTAAGCTCAGAAGCATCAACAACAGCCATTGTTTTTCCGCCACCAGTTTGATAAACTGTCTTCATCAGGTTATCACTCAAATAATTATTTATAGTGATAAGAAAGAATGAAAAAAAACATGAAACTATGAAAATTGTTATTACAATATATTTCAAATACGCGTATTGAATGGTTTTGTCGATTAGATATATTTGTCTTCTATTTTTCTGACGGCTCATAGCCCTCTCCCTTTTAATATGTTAAAAAATGAAAATTACATATATTATTAATAAACAAACATTATAAATTAATCTTTTTAAAAATTAAATGAAAAATGAAAACTCTTTCAGATTGACTATTACTGTCTTTATTAATTATTGTTATGAATCAATTAGCGTTTTTCTGATTAACGCTTATAAATTATTGCTATAATGTTATTGTTATTTAAATTTTCAGGATAAAAATGATTTTTCTAAATCTTCCTAATACTTTAACAATGTTGCGAATTGTACTCCTTGCACCAATGCTGTTTCTGGTTAACCAATCAGAATTTATTCCATTTT
>JAVCCS010000299.1 GCA_030765365.1 Candidatus Theseobacter exili | reverse complement strand
TAGCAACTCCTAGTAGTTTAGCTATTTTTTGAGCTGTTGCTGCTCCTCCAGGTGTGCATTTGTTAACAGGAACTTCCCCGGATACAATAGCCTCTGCAAGACTCTGACAACCTGGATATCCGCAAGAACCGCAGTTGATTCCAGGCAGAGCATTTAGAATTTTGTCAATTTTAGGATCTTTATCAACTGTAAATATTTTTGAAGCGTAGGCAAGTCCGGCTCCAAAAAAGAGACCTAGTCCGCCCAGGCTCAAAACAGCGAAAAGAAATGAGTTCATATTCTCAAGTCCTCTAATTTATCGTTACTAATAGGTTTAGTTGTTATTATGGATGATTTGCTATCTATTAGTAGTTCAACATCTGTTGATTCGGTTTCTTCCGTATCAGCATATCTTAATATAATAGAAGCTGCCAGTTCAATGTTTTGTGTTAAATCAATCCCTGAAAGTATACCTACAGGTCCCGGACAGTCAACAGCAGCCAGCATGGTATTGCCTCGCTTATATTTTGTCAATGACGTATTTTCCGATTCGTTTCTGCCAACAATTAATTTTATGCTTTCAGAAAGCCTGAAATGGCGTCCGATCTTTAACAGCAGCAGGTCTTTTTTACAAATATTATGATTTGAATGTTCAAGAAAATCTCTAAATTTTCTTCCATAATTTTTATCGGTAAGAAAACATCCTCCGGCAGGTTGAAGGTGTTTATAAATGTCGAGTTCTTTTGCCATTTCTATTTGTCGTTTTCTTGAACGGCCCTGAATGTCAAATAACTTATTGCGGTCTATTAATCCTTCACATTCAGCTACTGTAGGAGGCAGAAGTTTTGCACTGAGAGGCCTAAGCAGTCTTCCTGAAAGGCCGCTTTCATTCTCAACAATATGTAATGCTTGAAGATGTTGGGACATAGGTCGTTGACCAAGTACTTCACCTGTAACAACAAAATCGTAGCCGCGTTTTTCCATAAGATTTTTGGCAGCCCTTAAAAAATGAATATGACAATCTATGCAAGGGTTTATAGCGGTTCCATAACCAAATTCAGGATGAAGAATTAAGTCGACATAACCCTTTGATACATCCAGGATTTCCAAATTCAAACCACAGCTTGTTCCAATTTGACAAATCTTATCAGAATTTTCGGATGATAAACCTGTCGAGCATAGAATTCCATGAACCTCAATACCGAGATTTTTAACTATTACTGAGGAAAGCAAGCTGTCCAGACCTCCTGATACAAGAGTAACTGCCTTAACTTTTTTTTGTTTATTCATAGATATTTCCCGCTTTCAGGTATTTTGATTTCTGATTTTTTCTTGACACTTAATTGTTTGTAACTAAACTACGTTTGATGTTTAAAAGATTTGTTAGTAAAATTCTCACCATATGTAAAGAGTTTTTATTATAAATTCAGAATAGTTCCGGTATTTTGTGATTTGATGCAGCTAAAAGAGATTGCAACTGTATTTTTGAAAGCAATTTATCGGATAAAACAAAGAAAGATTGCGTTTCATGGAAACACCAAATGATCAAATTATGCAAAGGAAAGAAAAACTTCAAAAACTGATTGATATGGGTGTAGAACTATATTCTGGAAGTGTGAATAGATCTCATTCTTGCAAAGAGGCTGTTGATCAGTTCGAGGAAGGACATGAAGTAACACTTGCCGGAAGAATTAAGGCTTTGCGCTGGCATGGTAAGGCTGTTTTTGGAGATCTGGAAGATGCTTCAGGTAAGGTTCAGTTTTATGCAAAAAAGGATGCGGTAGGTGAGAGGTTTGCTGAATTGTCACTATTGGATATTGGAGATATACTTTGTATTGTCGGGGATTTGTTCAGGACGAGAACAGGAGAAGTTACTGTACTTATAAAAGATTTTAAAATTGTATCAAAATCTCTAAGGCCATTACCTGAAAAATGGCATGGGTTGAAGGATGTTGAGATGCGTTATCGTTACAGATATCTTGATCTGATTTCCAACAGCGATGTTGCAGCCGTATTCAAAAGGAGGTCTCGTGCAATTTCCCTTATCAGATCTTTCCTGGATGAAAAGGATTTTTTGGAAGTAGAAACTCCCATGATGCAATCCATGGCCGGCGGCGCAACGGCGCGTCCTTTTGTTACACATCATCAGGCTCTCGGTGTTGATTTGTATTTGCGTATTGCACCTGAGTTATACTTGAAACGTCTAATTGTAGGTGGTTTGGAAAAGATTTATGAACTTAACAGAAACTTCAGAAATGAAGGTCTATCAAGATTTCATAATCCTGAATTTACAATGTTGGAAATTTATCAGGCTTATGCTGATTATAATGTTATGATGAATCTTACTGAGGAATTAGTAGTTTTCTTATGTGAGAAACTTTTGGATAAATTGGAGTTGGGTTTTGGAGATAAAACAGTTGAGTTTAAACCTCCGTGGAAAAGGTTGACTTTTCATGAGGCAATTCGTGAAATTGCGGGTGTAGATATTGATTCAGAGTCTATTCAGGAAGAGGCTGAACGAATTGGAGTTGATTGTTCTGATTGTGAGAGTAAAAGAGATAATATTTTAAATGAAATCTTTGAAAAAGTTGTTCAGCCAAAACTGATTTCTCCAACTTTTATTATAGATTATCCATCCAGTTTGTGTCCTTTAAGTCGTCCTAAATCAGGACAGCCTGAACTTGCTGAAAGATTTGAACTGTTTGTTCTGGGGCAAGAGATAGCAAATGCATATTCAGAGCTAAATGATCCCGGCATTCAGTATGAAATGTTTAAAAAGCAGGCCGGATTAGATTTGAAGAAGATTGATGTCGATTATGTCAGAGCCTTAGAACACGGAATGCCTTCTGCTGGAGGGTTGGGGATTGGCATTGATCGTCTTATGATGTTATTAACTGGAGCCGCTTCAATACGAGATGTCATTCTTTTCCCTCAACTGCGGCCGGAACAAGAGAAGAGTTCGGAGAATGAACCAGCTTAAACTGCGCGGTTTTAAGTTCCCAAGGGTTTCTTTTTCTTTATTTCTGGGTGTGAAGTATCTTAAAGCCAGAAGCAGGGAAAAGATGATTCCTTTAATTACTGCAATATCAATATTTGGTGTTGCGATTGGTGTAATGGCTCTTATTGTTGTCCTTTCTGTTATGGGCGGTTTTGACCGTGATCTCAAAAAGAGAATTCTGGGAGTTTATCCTTCAATTGATGTAAGAATTAAAGGCGATGTTCTTCCTGATTATAAAGAAAAAGGCCGGGATATTGAGGAAGTGCCAAACGTTGTAGCAGCTGCTCCATATGTATCAGGCCAGATTATGGCAAAAATTGGCAATCGGATATTTGGTGTGATTTTAAGAGGGATAGATCCGGAAAAAGAAGAAAAGGTTTCTTTATATAAAGAATACCTGGAGAAGGAAACTTATAATCTTGATCCTGAAAAGCATCCTTATTCGCTTGTAATAGGAAGTGAATTTGCAAGACAGTTTGGTGTTGAAGTTGGTGATGAGATCGAGCTTGTTTCTCCAATTGCTATTCCGACCCCCCTGGGTATGGCATCAAATAATAGAAAATTTCTTATTACAGGGATTTTTGATTCAGGGATGTTTGAATATGATCTTAACCTTGTATATTGTCCCCTTGCAGCAGCGCAGAAGATGTTCGGTATAGGTGATTCTGCAACAGGAATGGCAGTGAAAGTTCGTAACCTGCGAGATGTTTTCAAAGTGAAAAAAGCATTGCGTGAAAAACTGGGTTCGTCTTTTTCGGTTAGAACCTGGATTGATATAAACAGGAACCTTTTTCGGGCTCTTCTGACAGAGAAGTGGGTTATGTTCTGGATCCTTTTCTTGATAGTAACGGTTGCTGCATTTAACATTGCCAGTACGCTTATAATGGTTGTTATGGAAAAAACCAAAGAGATTGGAATAATCAAGGCACTGGGAGCTACTCGATGGGACGTTATGAAGGTATTCTTCATTCAGGGAGGAACAATTGGTGCATTTGGGACGGTGATAGGCTTTATTGGCGGTATGCTTTTGACATATCAGCTAAATACAATTTCAAATTTTATTGCAAAAACAACGGGCTTTGAACTATTTCCTAAAGATATCTATTATCTTGACAAGATTCCAACAGAAGTAAATTACCCGGAAGCAGGTCTGGTTTGTGCTGGAGCGGTTTTATTAAGTATTATTGCATCACTTTATCCTGCTTGGAGAGCTTCCAGGCTGGATCCTTCGGAGGCGATACGCTATGAGTAATGTTACTGAAACAATTCTGGACATTAAAAGAGTCAGGAAGTCTTATAAGATAGGTCGAAAAAATGTTCCTGTTCTTAAGGGTATGGACTTGAAAATATTGCAGGGTGAATGTGTGCTTTTGCTTGGTCCATCAGGATCGGGTAAAAGTACTTTGTTGCATATTGCTGGTGGTCTTGATAAACCGGATGAGGGTCACGTTATCATAGGAAAAGAAAACATTTATCAACTGACTGACAGGAAAAGGGCTCATATAAGGAATTCAAAAGTTGGTTTTGTGTTTCAATTCTATAATCTTCTTCCTGATCTAAATGCATTTGATAATATCATTCTTCCGGCAATTTTAGAAAAACATGACAAGATGCGTTCAAAAAAAGAGGTAGAGAATAGAGCTTTTTACCTATTAGAGCTAATAGGTTTAGTTGATCGGGCCAGCCATAAGCCTTCCGAGCTTTCAGGTGGAGAACAACAGCGTGTTGCAACAGCGAGAGCTTTGATAAATGAACCGGAACTTATTCTTGCTGATGAACCTACAGGTAATTTGGATCGTGAAGCAGGAGATTCTGTTATGGAACTGCTGTTCAATCTCAATGAGAAAAACGGTACAACTCTTCTGATTGTATCTCATAACCCACAATTATCTGGTTTGCGAGGCAGAATTTTGTCTCTTGATAATGGTATAATTGAGCATATTTGACACTTATTTGGGTGGATTTATAATAAAATATGTTATTATACAAAAACTGGCTTATTTTTGTTATTTGATCATAAGAGGTTGTTGGAAATAGACAAAATTAAACAGGCTTGTATAAGGTAACCGGATTTATATATTTCTATGATTTAACACAGATTTAGTAATAGGGATTAGAACCGAGTTGAAACCAATATGTTGAGATGAATTCAAATTTTCTATTGTAAATTTCGGGTTAAACAAGATATCTGGGTTTATTAGGTTTTTATAATATTCGTTTTAGGAAGGGCGATACGGATGAAGATTTATATCAATGGGCAGTATTATTCAAAAGAAGACGCGCGAATTTCCGTATATGATCACGGATTATTATATGGGGATGGTGTATTCGAAGGAATGCGGGTTTATAACGGAAAAATTTTCAAGCTTAAGGAGCATATTGATAGATTATATCGCTCTGCACATACCCTTATGCTTAAAATCCCTTTAAGCAAGGAGGAGATGTGCGAAGCAAATATGGGAACTGTTGCAGAAAATACTTTTAAAGAAGGTTATATACGCTTGTTAGTAACAAGGGGAGTTGGAACACTTGGTCTTAATCCGTTTATTTGTAAAG